>JALULB010000296.1 GCA_027041035.1 Sedimenticola sp.
CGCGACAAGCGACTGTTCGCCTGGTGGCTCCCAGCCGGGGACGCGGCACCGACGCTGTTGATGCTGCATGGCTGGGGCGGTAACGCCGAACTGATGCTGCCGTTGGCGGCGCCCTTGCGGCGTGCCGGCTTCAACCTGTTGCTGTTGGATGCGCGCAATCACGGAGGCAGCGATGCCGACGGCCATTCCTCGCTACCGCGTTTCGCCGAGGATGTCGACGCGGCGCTCGACTGGCTGAAGAGAAGAGACGGCGCTCGCGCGCCCGTCGCGCTGCTCGGCCATTCCGTCGGCGCCGGCGCGGTATTGCTCGCGGCCTCCCGGCGCGACGACATTGCCGCGGTGATCGCGATCGCGGCCTTCGCCCATCCGGAATGGACGATGCGCCGCTATCTGGACCGGCGCTGGCTGCCGCGTGCGCTACGCTGGGTGATCCTGCGTTACGTGGAATGGGTGATCGGCCATCGTTACAATGACATCGCGCCGATGAACAGGGTCTGCCACCTGCGCTGCCCGGTACTGCTAGTGCATGGCACGCGGGACTCCACGGTACCGGTATCCGACGCGCTTGCCATCCAGGAAAACTGTCCGACGCATCGACCGGAACTATTGCTGATCGAAGACGCCGGGCATGACTCGGTGGAAGAGATCGAACGGCATGCCGACAAGCTGATCCGGTTTCTCGACAAGGCGACGCGATAGCCGTGTCGTTTATCTTTGGAGGGGTTGTTCAGCGGGCGCCGGTCCAGGCTCGATCGGCGCTCTTGATCTGGCCTCGGTCAGGCAAACCTCTTGTTGGAGTGGATACGGCTCGGAGGGCGCTTCAGCGCGTGCCAAACACGACGATTGTCTTGCCTTTGACGCGAATCAGGCCCTGCTCTTCCAGGTTCTTCAGCACGCGCCCGGCCATCTCGCGCGAACAGCCGACGATACGGCCGATCTCCTGGCGGGTGATGCTGATCTGCATGCCGTCGGGATGGGTCATCGCATCCGGCTCCTTGCACAGATTCAGCAGGGTGCCGGCGATACGTCCGGTGACATCCCAGAAGGCAAGATGCCCTACTTTTTCACTGGTTTTCACCAGGCGCCCGGTGATCTGCGCGCCGAGCGCCAGCAGCAACGCCTTGGCGTGATCCCTCAGTTCGTTATCGAGCAGTTGATCGAAGCGGGAATAGCTGATCTCGGCCAGATGCACCTCGCTGCGCGTGCGCACCAGCACGCTGCGCGTCGGTTCGCTCATGAAGAAGCCCATCTCGCCGATGAACTCACCCTTGTTGACATAGGCGAGCACGATCTCGCGGCCGTCGTCGTCCTCGTACATCGTGCTCACGGAGCCATCGATCAGGTAGTAGAGCGCGTCGGCGGGATCGCCCGGCCGGATGATATCGGTCTTGTTCGGATAGCGCCGCCGGTGGCAGTAGCTCAGGAAGGGTTCGAGGTATTCCGGCGGCTTGGGGATGGGCTGAACAATACTCATAACGACCGATAGATCCTATAAAATCAGTTAGGCATGATTTTAGTCTAAATTCTTTGCTGGCAGGAAATAATCTAGCCGTTATTATGGGCGGATAACCCGAAATTACGGTAGGAATGTGATGAAAGCACGAGTTAAGTGGATAGACGGCGCGATGATGGTTGGAGAATCACCCAGCGGTCACGCAGTCGTGATGGACGGTCCGGAGGCATTCGGTGGTCGGAATCTGGGTATTCGACCGATGGAGATGCTGCTGCTGGGCCTCGGCGGCTGTACCGAGTTCGATGTCATTCATATCCTGAGAAAAGGCCGTCACGAGGTCAGCGGCTGCGAGGTGGAGATCGACGCCGAACGCGCCGACAAGGACCCAAAGGTGTTTACCCGCATCCATGTGCATTTCACCGTCAGCGGCCCGGCGCTCGGTGAAAAGGCGGTAGCGCGCGCGGTCAGCCTGAGCGCCGAGAAGTTCTGTTCGGCATCGATCATGCTCGGCAAGGTGGCCGAGATCACCCACGACTTCGAGATCGTCGATTCATGAAACCGCCATCACGCACGCTGGGCATGCGCCATGTCGCGCTGTACGTGCGCGACATGGCCGCCTGCGAGCGCTTCTATTGCGATCTGCTCGGCATGGCCGTGGAATGGCGACCGGACGCGGCGAATGTCTATCTGAGCGGTGGCGGCGACAACCTCGCGCTGCACCAGGCCGATCCCGACGTACACCGCGACGAGGCTTGCCAGCGTCTGGACCATATCGGCTTCTTTCTCGCGACCCCCGCCGAGGTGGACCCCTGGTTCGACTGGTTGCGGGAGAACGGCGTGCGCATGCGCACCGAGCCGCGCACCCACCGCGACGGCGCGCGTAGCTTCTACTGCTTCGATCCGGATGGCACGGTGGTGCAGATCATCTACCACCCGCCCGTGGCGGCGTTCGAGGTGAAACGCGGGTAGGAGGTTGTCGGACTGAAGTCCGACCCACAAGCCACTATTGAGTGGCGGAGCGTGGCGTGCCCCACGAACGGGAATACCCCCGCGCCTTCAGGGAAACGCCGGTATCGTCGGCTCCGTACCCTCGAAATCGACTTCCGGGTGGTGCTTCTTCACCAATGCCTGGATCGCCTCGACCTGGTCCTTCGGCACGTCGACCAAGACCAGGATCTCGCCCTTCTCGATGGCCTCGTGAAACTGCTTGATCTGGGTGTTCTCGACATCCACGCCGATCATGCCGCCAAGCCAGGCACCCATGCCGGCGCCGACCAGACCGGAGGCCAACAAGGCGCCGCCGGCGGTGACCACGCCGGCAACGGCCAGCGCGGTCAGTCCGGCAAGCACTCCGGCCGCGCCGCCCAGCGCGACACCGCGCTCGACCGCCGGGATGAAGTCACTCTTCTGCAGCAGGTTCGCCTGTGGCAGATCGCCCAGCGGCACGCCTTCCTTCGCGATGATATGGATATGCCGTTCTTCGACATGCGACAAGAGCAGTTCCTCGACGACCTTGTGGGTGGTATCGAGATCGGGCAGAAGAAAATACAGACGCCTCATGACGAATCCTCATGATGAAAGAAGGGAAACCTGTTGTCAGGAAGCATAGTCAAGGAATGGCGTTGCCGCCACTCGATAAGCATGGCCAGCCAAATGTCGGATTGGGGCGTGCGCGCCATTCAGGAGCGAATGGGCGCGTTTGATCATTCCGACGTATGGCTGGCGGCGGCTATAAAAGCAGCGTATTAACTACTCAGCGAGTAGATCAAATAAAGGGTAACTGCTCAGATCGCCGCTGAAATGCGTCAGATCAAGGCAAAAAATGTGATTTTACAAGTGTAAATGACCATTTTTAAACGCAGAGCTGGCGCTTTTCAGCGGTTAGCTGAGTAGTTACGCAGCGTATTCAATCCGCCAGACTCAGCATCAGCTTGTTGAGCCGATGCACGAAGGTTGCCGGATCTTCCAACTGGCCACCCTCGGCGAGCATCGCCTGGTCGAACAGCACCTTGGCGAGATCGGCGAAACGTGCTTCATCGGTCTCGCCCTCGAGACGCTGGATCAACGGATGCTCGGCATTCAACTCCATGATCGGCACCGGTTTGGGTGCATCCTGGCCGAGCTGCGACAGCACGCGCGCGAGGTTGCTGCTCATGTCGTGCTCCTCGACCACCAGGCAGGCCGGGGAATCGGTCAGTCGCTCGCTGGAACGAATATCCTTGACCGCGTCGCCCAGCACCTTCTTCAGGCGTTCGACCAGCTTCTCGTCGAGCATTGCCTCGGCCTTGTTCTCTTCCTCGCTGTCGCTGTCCTCGGTCTTGATCGCCGACAGGTCCAGCTCGCCCTTCGCGACGTTCTGAAAGGCCTTCTCCTTGTACTCGGTCAGATGCGACATCAGCCATTCGTCGACGCGATCGGTCAACAGCAACACCTCGATGCCCTTTTTCTTGAAGATTTCGAGATGCGGGCTGTTCTTCGCCGCAGCGAGGGTGTCGGCGGTGATGTAGTAGATCTTCTCCTGTCCTTCCATCATGCGCTCGATATAGGTGTCCAGCGAAACGCTCTCGTCGTCGGACTGGGTGGTGGCGAAGCGCAGCAGGCCGGCGATCTTCTCCTTGTTGGCGAAGTCCTCGGCCGGTCCTTCCTTCATCACCTTGCCAAACGCCTTCCAGAAATCGGCGTACTTCTCTGGTTCGTCCTTCGCCATCTTCTCCAACAGGCCGAGGATGCGCTTGACGTTGCCCGTACGGATCGCGTCGATCTTGCGGTTGTGTTGCAGGATCTCACGCGATACGTTCAACGGCAGATCATCGGCATCCACGACGCCCTTGACGAAACGCAGGTACATCGGCATCAGCTTGTCGGCTTCGTCCATGATGAAGACGCGGCGCACATAGAGCTTCACGCCGTGTTTCTGATCGCGATCCCACAGGTCGAACGGTGGATTCTTCGGGATATACAGCAGCGATGTGTATTCGTTCTTCCCCTCGACGCGGTTATGCACCCATGCCAACGGTTCCTCGAAATCGTGGCTGATGGTCTTGTAGAAGTCCTTGTATTCCTCGTCGCTGATCTCGTTGCGGTTGCGCTGCCACAGCGCGGTGCCCTTGTTGATCTGCTCCCATTCAGGTTCCTTCTTCTCTTCGTCCTCGCCCGATGGCTCGCCGAGCATCTCGATCGGCACGGCGATATGATCCGAAAACTTGGTGATAATGGAACGTAGTCTCCATGGCTCCAGAAACTCCTTTTCGTCATCCTTCAGATGCAGGATCACGTCGGTGCCGCGCTCGGCTTTTTCCACGGTCTCTATGGTGTAGTCGCCACCACCGGTGGATTCCCAACGAACGCCCTGGTCGGGCGGCAGGCCGGCGCGACGCGTCACCAGTGTCACCTTGTCGGCGACGATAAAGGCGGAATAGAAGCCAACGCCGAATTGACCGATCAGCTGACTGTCGGTCGCGGTATCACCGGTCATGGCCTCGAGAAACTTGCGCGTGCCAGAGCTGGCGATGCTACCGATGGTATCGCCGACCTCTTCCCGGCTCATGCCGATGCCGTTGTCCGAGATCGTCAGCGTACCCGCGTCCTTGTCCACCGAGACACGCACACGCAACTCGCCGTCGCCTTCCAGCAACGATTCGTCGGTGAGTGATTCAAAACGCAGCTTCTCGATCGCGTCCGAGGCATTCGAGACCAGTTCGCGAAGAAAGATCTCCTTGTTGCTGTACAACGAGCGGATGACCAGATCCAGCACCTGGCTGACCTCCGCCTTGAACGCCATTGTTTCTTTGTGTGCTTCCACAGACATGGGTGTACTCATCTCCTATTGACCAGGGTTCGGGAAGAATGGAATTTTACCTGACTATGGGGACACAGTATGCGTTTTCAAGGGCGCGGCCCGATCCAGTCCTTCCACCGGATGGCGATCGCCACCCGGCGTGTTAGTTCCGGGAGCCTGTTCTACACAGCCTCCCGGAATGCCGTCTCATGACAGCACCACTCGTGCCGATAGGGTATCTTGATTCGGAGCAACACGGCTCCGGGCGAAAGGGTGCAGGCGATAATCCCGAGGTTTGGATAGCGAAGGCTACATATCAGAATTCCTCGGTATATCAATGTTTTCCCTCAGTAATAATGTATCACATAGCGACTTCCAGGGACGATATAGGACTCGCCGTACTCGTCGTAGCAGCGAGTGCCGCCGATCTTTGCTTCCCGGCCATCGTCATAACCGATCTTGCTCACGGAATGGCAGCTGTTGCCGCGATATCGTGGTGAGTGACCGTAGCCACCCAGCAGGTACCCGGTGATGCCGCGAAAGAGATAGTGGGCCTCATGGCGACCTCGATGGTGAGCGTGGTGATCGCGGTAGCCGTAGTCGCCATCGTGAGAGTAACGGCGGTAAGCATGGTCGTCGTGGTGACCGTAACTGCGATGGTCGTGGCCACCATGGTGACCGCTGGAGTGTCTGGATCCCGCCGAGAGCGGGGTCGACAGGGTGAGCGCGGCGGCGACAAACACGGGAATGAGCGCTGGGCGCATATGAGTAGCAACGGACATAATGGATCTCCTGATGAATCCTTCCTACCAGAAGACCCTTGAGCATGGCGGATGGTTTCCTTGTCTCTGGCGTTTCTGCGACCGCCATCTCTACACACCGACACGAGGCCGGTGTAGAATTGCCCCGTGGGTACCCCGCGCCGGTACTCATCTCGCGAATCCAGTCATATCGTCCGCTACAACGATAGCCTCCATCAGTCAAACGTCAGGGGCTTTTACGTGCGTGCCGTTCCGTCCCTGACGAGGCGCAAGGAAACCGTGGGGCCATCCCCCACACTGACGAGCACCACCATCAAGAGCGAAAAGGTATGTACGATCATTACCGGACTATGGCCGGCGAAGGCCATGCCTCCTAGCAGTATTTAGAATCGATTCATGTTATTCAACTCCTACGAATTCATCTTCCTTTTCCTCCCGATTGCATTTCTTGGCTATTTCATGTTTGCCAGAAAGGGACGCGAGCTGGCGATCGCATGGCTGGTGCTGGCCTCCCTGTTCTTCTATGGCTGGTGGAATCCTGCTTATTTGCTGTTGATCGTTGCCTCCATGCTGGTCAACTTCGGCATCGGCGAAGCCTTGAGCAAGGCGCATGGGAGCACTGGCGGGCGTTCGAAGCTGCTCCTGACACTCGGTGTGTTACTCAACCTGGGCGTACTGGGTTACTACAAGTACGCCGGTTTCTTTATCGAGAACCTCAACGCGATAGCCGACGTCGATTATCATCTGAAGACGATCGTTCTACCCCTGGCGATCTCCTTCTTCACCTTCCAGCAGATCGCTTATCTGGTGGATGCCTATCGTGGCATCACCAAGGAATACCGTTTCTCTCACTACGCGCTGTTCGTCACCTTTTTCCCGCAGTTGATCGCTGGACCTATCGTGCACCACAACGAGATGTTGCCGCAGTTCGCACGACGCGACGCGTTTCGCGCCAGCCTCTCCAATATCTGTATCGGGTTGAGCATATTCGCGATTGGCTTATTCAAAAAAGCCGTTCTGGCGGATGGTGTCGCCGGCTACGGTACAACGATTTTCGATTCCGCCGCGCATGGAACGGAGTTGGCTTTTTTTGAGGCATGGGGCGGCGCGCTTGCCTATACCATGCAACTCTATTTCGATTTCTCCGGCTACTCCGACATGGCGATCGGTGGAGCGCGAATCTTCGGCATCCGGTTGCCACTCAATTTCCACTCACCTTACAAGGCGACGAACATCGTCGAGTTCTGGCGCCGCTGGCACATGACGCTGTCCCGATTTCTCCGTGACTATCTCTACATTCCCCTTGGGGGCAGTCGAAGGGGCAAGATCCGGCGTTACGTCAACCTGATAACTACCATGCTGCTGGGCGGATTGTGGCATGGCGCGGGCTGGACTTTCGTCATCTGGGGTGCCTTGCATGGCAGCTATCTCATCATCAATCATGCATGGATTCACACACGCGAGGCCCTGGGGCTGTCCCGCCACGCCGAGCCATCGCGATTGGGCAAGTCCCTCTCGTGGCTACTGACCTTTCTGGCAGTCGTTCTTGGCTGGGTATTCTTCCGCGCCAGTGACCTCGACAGTGCAATGGCGATGCTGCGGGGAATGGTGGGAATAAACGGTGTCGCGCTGCCCAACGCCCTGCTCAGGCATCTGGGTGAAGCGGGCGACTGGCTGACCCGCATCGGGATTCAGGCGCATCTGGGGGGAGGGTCCAATTTCATCTTTACTTACTCATGGGTCAGCGTGCTGCTCCTCATCGCATTGTTTGCACCCAACACCCAGCAAATCCTGTCACGTTTTGAACCCGCGCTCGAGCCCTACCCGAGCAACGAGCGATATCAGATAAGCATGGGCCGGCTCTCATCGGCAATGCGCTGGGCGCCCACAGCCAAATGGGCTGTGGCAACTGGCGTGATCGCGGCGCTTGGCGTACTGGCGCTC
>JALULB010000297.1 GCA_027041035.1 Sedimenticola sp.
GCTCATGGTAGGCCTCGCGGCGATCGCGCCGGCTGATATCCAGCCAGCCGCGTTGCCGGCCATCGCTGACCGGGTAGACACCCGCCGGCGGCGCTTCGATCTCCAACCTGTCGAGTATCTGAACCGCGAGGATCTCGTTATGCCGACGCAACTGGCCGAGCAGCAGCCCGGTCTCTTCGTCGATCGCATGGAAATCGGACAGGACCACGACCAGACTGCCCGGTCGGGCGACGCGGCGCAGACGCCGCAAGGCCTCGTTCAATGCCTTGGGACGTGCCTCGGCGCGCAGGCCGGTGGCCGGGTCGGCCACGGCAATCAATTCCCGGATCAGGCGCAATACGCCCTTGTCGCCCCCACGTGGTTTCAGTTCGCGATGCTCGCCGTTGAACAGCAACGCGCCAATGCGATCACCATGCGCGATCGCCGACCAGGCGATAAAGGTCGCGGCGCGCGCCGCGATCACCGATTTGAACACCCCTTGGGTGGCGAAGAACATCCCCGGCCCGAAATCGGCCAGCACCACCACCGGTCGCTCGCGCTCCTCGTGGTACATCTTGGTATGCACCTTGCCGGAGCGCGCGGTGACCCGCCAGTCCAGGTTGCGGATATCGTCGCCCGGCTGGTAGACGCGTGATTCCAGGTAATCCATGCCACGCCCGCGAAAACGCGAATGATGCGTGCCGGCCAGCAGGCTCCGCGCCGGCTTTCTCGGCTTCAGCGGATTGCCGCGCACCTCGCGACGCAGCGCGATCAGCGCGTCCAGATCGGGCTGAACCGCTTGGCTGTTCAGAGCAGCTTCGTCCATCAGACCACGGGCACCTGGCGCAGCAGTTCATCGATGAAGCGATCCGGCGTCATGCCTTCCGCCTCGGCCTCGAAAGACAGGATGATGCGATGCCGCAGCACGTCATGCACGACCGCGTGCACGTCCTCCGGCGATACATAGTCACGACCGTTCAGCCAGGCATGCGCGCGCGCGCAGCGATCCAGCGAAATGGTACCGCGCGGACTCGCGCCATAGGCGATCCAGCGCGCCAGCTTCTGCTCGTAGGCGGACGGATCGCGCGTCGCCAGCACCAGTTGCACGATGTATTCCTCGACGGCGTCGGACATATGCGTGTCCAGTACCTCGATGCGGCCGGCATGCACATCCTCGCAACTCAGCAGCACCTCCGGCGTCTGTCCGGAAGCCATGCGCTGACGCGCCTGCTCGCGCACCAGATCGAGGATGCGCTTCTCCGCCGCCGCGTCGGGATAGCCGACCGAGACATGCATCAGGAAGCGGTCCAGTTGCGCCTCTGGCAGCGGATAGGTGCCTTCCTGCTCGATCGGGTTCTGCGTCGCCATCACCAGGAAAGGCTCGGGCAGCTTGTAGGTCGTCATGCCGACGGTCACCTGGCGCTCGCCCATTGCTTCGAGCAGCGCCGACTGCACCTTCGCCGGCGCGCGATTCACCTCGTCGGCCAGAATCAGGTTGTGGAACACCGGGCCTTTCTGAAACACGAACTCGCCGCTCTGCGGGCGATACACCTCGGTGCCGGTGAGATCGCCGGGCAGCAGATCCGGAGTGAACTGCATACGGTGGAAATCACCCTCGAAACGATCCGCCAGTTCCTTGATCGCGGTCGTCTTCGCCAGACCCGGCGCGCCCTCGACGAGCAGATGCCCATCCGCCAGCAGCCCGATCAGCAGGCTGTCGACCAGATGCTCCTGACCGATGATTCGGCCACGCAATTCGTCGCGCAGACGGATGAAACGCCGGTGGGTCTCGGTCAGCGTGGCCGCCGGGGCGCTTGTTGATTCTTGCATATTGCCTTCCCTTCTTTTGTACGGTTCATTCAAAATCGAAACACGCATTCATAGCCACCGCCAGCCAGATTTCGGCGCTATCGCATGCATCCTTCCACCCTTGGCGGCGTTACTCGCTCGATGTGGGGAACGGCCCCACGGCCTCGGTGTGCCTTGCCACGGGCGAAATGTGCCGCGCGCTGGATCCCGACGTTTGGCCGGCGGCGGCTATATTGACCACGGCAACGCGAAAAGTTCCTGCCGGGCAGCTCACAGATGAGGGTTATCCCGCAGAATTTCAATGCGGGAGAAGCCACACGCTGCTCGCGGCGAGCACGGCGGAACCCTCGGAGGAATGGTGGATCCGCTACGCTTGATCCACCCTACGCGTATGGTGTGTTTGGCATGCTTTCTCGGTGCTTACCCGGCCACGATGGCAATACGGCATTGCCCACCACTGGAGCCAATACCGTTGGGTGGAACAAGCGCAGCGGTTCCACCAGATGCGACCACCGCGAGGATTTTGGCGATGAGCGCTTCCGAGCGTTGAGAACGGCATGTTGGATGAAATGATCGTCGGAGGAGTGGTG
>JALULB010000298.1 GCA_027041035.1 Sedimenticola sp.
ATCCCCGGCGCGGTCGGCGGCTTGCTGTGGGCGATGCGGCAGGCCATGGATGCGGCAGACGCAAAGGCGTAGTCGGCAAGGATTTGCTAATATAGTTGCGGGGTTAATAGAGAAGGGCGCATGCCAGAGATAAGCCGGTTTCTTGGGATTATCATTGTGATGTACTACAACGATCATAATCCCCCACACTTCCATGCGAAGTATGGTGATTTCGAGGCCGTTATTGCTATCGAAACCGGAGAAGTCGTCGATGGGCGCTTGCCCCCAAGGGTATTGGGACTGGTGCAGGAATGGCGCGAGCATCACAAAACGGAACTGGCCGAGGACTGGCGACTGGCGCGGGAACGGAAAGCCTTGAAGCGAATCGAACCATTGGAGTGACTTCAATGTTACCAAAACTGCAAGAAGCGGCCTATCGCGGCGATTTCCGGGTTTGGGCCAGATTTGCCGATGGCGTGGCTGGTGAGATCGACCTCGAAGATGAACTTTGGGGAGAGGTATTCGAGCCGCTGAAAGACAAGAATCGGTTTGCACAAATGACCCTGGACACGGAACTGGGAACCATTACATGGCCAAACGGAGCGGATTTTGCGCCTGAGTTCCTGTATCGGAAACTCAGTCCCGACTACCTGTTGAAACCGATGCCGGATGTTGGCGCGGTGGGCAATTGATTAACACGGCGGTAAACCCCGATGAGCATGAGCTGGTTCGAAAAACTGATGCCGAGTCGCATCCGCACCGAGGGCAGCACGAAAAAGACCGTGCCCGAGGGACTGTGGGCCAAATGCCCGGGCTGCGGAGCGATCCTCTATCGCACCGAGGTCGAGCGGAACATGGATGTCTGTCCGAAATGCGATCATCACAATCGCATTGGCGCGCGCCGTCGCCTGGATCTTTTTCTCGATGAAGAACCGCGCGAAGAGATCGGCGCCGAACTCGGCCCGGTGGACCCGCTGAAGTTCAAGGACTCGAAGAAATACAAGGACCGCATCACCCAGGCGCAGAAGAAAACCGGCGAAAAGGACGCGCTGATCGTCATGCAGGGACGTGTCAAGGGGTTGGACCTGGTCGCTGCGGCCTTCGAGTTCGGCTACATGGGCGGCTCGATGGGTTCGGTGGTCGGCGAGCGTTTCGTGCGTGGCGTGAATCGCTGTCTGGAGCTCAACATCCCGCTGGTGTGTTTCTCCGCGAGCGGCGGCGCGCGCATGCAGGAATCCCTGTTCTCGCTGATGCAGATGGCCAAGACCAGCGCCGCCTTGCAGCAGCTTTCCAAGCGCGGTATCCCGTTCATCTCGGTGATGACCGACCCGACCATGGGCGGCGTCTCCGCCAGCCTGGCGATGCTCGGTGACGTGAACGTCGCCGAGCCGAAGGCCTTGATCGGCTTCGCCGGGCCACGCGTGATCGAACAGACCGTGCGCGAGACCCTGCCGGAAGGCTTCCAACGCAGCGAGTTTCTGCTCGATCACGGCGCCATCGACATGATCGTGGACCGCCGCGAGATGCGCGACCGGCTGTCCAGCCTGCTCAACGTGTTGATGCGCAAGCCGGTGATCGACACCTCGCCGCGTATCCCCCGGGAGGAGCCCGAAGCGGCCGAACCGGCGGCGGAAACACCCGCCGACGCCGCGCCACCGGCGGAACCACCCGAATCCACATGAGGTTCGCGACCCTGGATGGCTGGCTGGACTGGCAGTCCGGCCTGCATCCGGCCGCCATCGATCTGGGCCTGGAACGCGTCGCCGGCGTATGGCGGCAACTCGGCGGACAGCTTGCCTGTCCCGTCGTCACCGTCGCCGGCACCAACGGCAAGGGTTCCAGCGTCGCGATGCTGGAAGCCATCTGGCGCGCCGCCGGTTATCGCACCGCCAGCTTCACCTCGCCACACCTGCATCGCTACAACGAGCGCATCCAACTGCATGGCGAGCCGGTCGAGGATGGTGTCATCATCGAAGCCTTCGAGCGCATCGACCGCGCGCGCGGCGCCATCTCGCTGACCTATTTCGAATTCGGCACGCTGGCCGCGCTGGACATCTTCAGCCGGGCCGAGGTGGATGTCGTCATCCTGGAGACCGGTCTCGGCGGTCGCCTGGACGCGGTGAATATCATCGACGCCGATGTCGCGCTGATCACCGCGATCGGCATCGACCACGTCGACTGGCTGGGGCACGATCGCGGCCAGATCGCGCTGGAAAAGGCCGGCATCCTGCGCCGGGGCAGGGCGGCGGTATGCTCCGATCCGCGTCCGCCCGCCAGCCTGCTCGACAGGGCCGCCGAGCTCGGCGCGCCGCTGAGTATCTATCAGCGGGACTTCAGCGCCGAGATCGCGCCCGCCGGCTGGCAATGGCGCATGGGGGATCGGCTGCGCAACAGCCTGCCGATGCCCGCGTTGCGCGGCGACTATCAGATCCAGAATGCCGCCGGCGTGCTGGCCGTCATCGAATCGATGGAAGCGCGTCTGCCGGTCAGCCAAAACGCGATTCGCGACGGCCTCGCCGGCGTCGCGCTGGCCGGGCGGTTCGAGGTCATCCCCGGCCGACCGACGATCATCCTCGACGTGGCGCACAACGCACAGGCCGCTGGCGTATTGCGCGACACCTTGGCGAACTATCACTGCAAGGGGCGGGTACTCGGGGTATTCTCCGCGCTGCGCGACAAGCAACTGGACGAGATACTGGGCGTGATGGACGCAAGCATCGACCGCTGGTACCCGGCCGGGCTGGACGACCCGCGCGGCCTGACCGGCGGCGCCATCGCCGGCCTGTTGGAAGCGCATGTCGAAGGCGATCGCGCGCCCGCGCGCGAGCATATCGCCGAGGCCCTGAACGATGCCCGGCAAGACGCCGGCGAGAACGACTGCATCATCGTCTTCGGCTCCTTCCTCAGCGTGGCCGAGGCAAGACAGACCCTGGAAAACTGAACAATGGACGACAAACTGAAGAAACGCCTGATCGGCGCCGCCGTGCTGATGTCCCTGCTGATCATCTTCGTGCCGATGCTGATCGAACAAGGCCGCGTCGACAACAGCATCGACGAGACCAACATCCCGCCACGCGCCGACGTCTACTTCCCGCCGGTCAACCTGGACGTACCCGAACGCCGCCCAGCTGCGCCCGAAGTCGCCGCCGTGACGCCAGCGGAAGCGCCACGGACCATCGCGCCAGAACCGCCGTCGGAAGCCATCTCGCAACCCCGGCCGAAACCCAAACCGAGCGTAAAACCAGCGGCAAAGCCCAAGCCCGCCGCGAAGCCCAGACCCAAACCAAAGCCCCGTCCGCCCGCCGCGAACGCGCCCGTGGCCTGGGTCGTACAGGTCGCCAGCTTCACCGACAAGGCGCGCGCCAACAAGCTCTCCGCCAGACTGCGCAAGGCCGGCTTCAACACCCACATCAACTCAGCCTGGGCCAAGGGCGCGCGCCGCTACCGCGTGCGCGTCGGGCCGGAACTGGACCTCAACCGCGCCAAACGCACCCGCCAGGCCATCCAGAAGAAAACCGGGTTGAGGGGGACCGTGCAGCGGCATCGTTGATCAGATAGCGTTATTGGTGACTTACTTCAACAGCAGCCAGGAACTACGTGATACGTTGCTACACTACGTCAAGGTCTACAACCAACAGATTCCGCAGAAGGCGCTCGGTCACTAGACCGCGCCATTCAGGCGTTGAAAAACTGGTATCGGATATGCCCTGACCTGTTTAAAAGGCGGGTATATATTCACACGGGTCTTGATGCTTAGCGTAGAAAGCGCCCTGATCCGCGACAAAACGCTTTGGCCTCTGGTTATATTACCCAAACGCATAAAACACAGGAGTTGAACATATGTGGAAGCATGCAGCAGGTTGGTTTCGATGGGCCGGTATTTTCGCTGTCGGCGTGTTCTCCTGGCTGGGCACGCTACACGCGGAGACGCACGAGGCCTGGGATTTCGAGAATGTGGCGATCGGCGGTTTGCCCACGGGGTGGCAGGCCGAGGCGACGAATCCGAAGGGCAGGCTGGAGACCTGGGAGGTCGTCGTCGACCCTTCGGCGCCGTCACCGGACCATGTGCTGGCCATGACGCGTCCGGGCGAGAGTGGCTTGTTCGGGCACCGTGGTGAGTTGTTCAATCTCTGCTGGACCCGTTCGGTGATGTTTCGTGATGGTCGTATCCAGGTGCGTTTCAAGGCGGTTTCCGGCAGCGAGGATCAGGGCGGCGGTATCATGTGGCGGGTCCGAGACAAGGATAACTATTACGTCGCGCGTTTCAATCCGCTGGAGGACAATTTTCGCCTGTACAGTGTGCATGATGGCCGTCGCAGGACGCTGGCGGGCGCGCGCATCGCCTTGCCGGCGGGCAAGTGGCACAGCATGACGATCGTGCAGCATGGCGATCACTATGCGGGCTATCTGAATGGGAAGAAACTGCTGGAGGGCGAGAGTGCTCTCTTCCCCGAAGCCGGTGGTGTGGGCGTCTGGACCAAGGCGGACGCGGTGACCGAGTTCGATGATTTTTCGGTGAGTACGCGGTGAAGTACCGGATCCTGCTGGCGGCGTTGATCGTCTTCGCGGTCGCGCTCGGTGGATGCGGCGAACAGGGCGCCGGCGAAAGCGTTACGGTCTATGTTTCGGAAGACCAGGTGTTTTCGGAACCGATTCTGAAGGATTTCGAGCGCGAGACCGGCATCCGTGTCGAGGCGGTCTACGATACCGAGGAGTCGAAAAGCACCGGCGCGATGAATCGCTTGATCGCCGAGAAGGGTAACCCGCGGGCGGATGTCTATTGGGCCAACGAGCCGATTCGCGCCGAGGTGCTCAAGCAGCGCGGCATCTCGGCGATCTATCACCCGCCCAGCGCGAGGGACATCCCGGCGGTTTTTCGTGATCCCGACGGTTACTGGACGGGGTTTTCCGCCCGTGCCCGGGTACTGATCGTCAATCAACGGGTGGCGGACAGGCCAACGTCGATCCTGGCTTACACCGACCCGCGCTGGAAAGGCCGCGCGGTGATCGCCAACCCGCTGTTCGGCACCACCACGTCGCAGGTGGCGGCGCTGTTCACGCGCTGGGGCGACGAGAAAGCCCGGCGTTTCATGCGCGATCTGAAGAAGAACGCGGTGCGAGTCGCCACCAGCAACGGTGAAAGCGCCGATTTTGTCGCCACCGGGCAGGTCGATTTCAGCCTGGTGGACAGTGATGACGCGGTGAATCGTCTGCGCCAGGGCAGGCCGGTGGCGATGGTCTACCCGGATCAGGCCGCGGACGGCCTGGGTGCCTTCATCGTGCCTAACGCGGCGGTGCTGATCGCCGGCGCGCCGCATCCGGATGCGGCGAGAAGACTGATCGACTATCTGCTGTCCCGTGAAACCGAACGCAAGCTGGCCTTTGCCGATTGTGCTCAACTTCCGCTGCATTCCGACGTGCCGATACCCGCGGAGATGAAGCCGATAGACCAGATCAGGGTCATGCGGGTGGACTATGCCGAGGTCGCCAGGAAGATGGTGGAGATTCAGCCGTTCCTGAAGTCCTGGGTCGGGTTGTAGGTACCCGCCGGGCGCAATCGGCTTTCCACTCATGAGCAAACGCATCATCCTGAGGCTGGCGGTCCTGCTGTTGTTCGTGGTCGGTGTGTTGCCGGTGCTGTCGATGCTGTGGAAAAGCCTGTTCGTCGACGGCCATTTCGGCCTCGATGCCTGGCGTGGCCTGTTGGCGTCCGCGCACCAATGGATGCTGATGCGCAACAGTCTTGCCTTGGCCTCGCTGGTGACCCTTTTCACCTTTGTTCTGGGCGTGCCGCTGGGCATCCTGCTGGGCAAGACCGACTTGCCCGCGCGGCGTTTCCTGACCCTGTTGTTTACCATTCCGCTCTTGATTCCACCGTATATCGTCGCGGTTTCGTGGTTCGATCTGCTGGGGCGGGACGGTTTGCTGGCACGTGGGTTCGGTGTTTCCACGGCTGGCATCGACGATCTGCTCTTCGGCCTGCCCGGCTGCGCGTTCGTGCTGGTTTCCATCTATCTGCCGATACCGATGCTGTTGACGATGATCTTCACGCGCGCCATCGATCCGCGCCTGGAGGAAGCCGGCAGGCTGGTCACGGACTGGCGTGGGGTGCTGCGGGGCATCACACTGCCGCTGATCCTGCCCGGCCTGCTGTTGTCCGCGTTGCTGGTGTTCCTGCTCGCGTTTGGTCAATTCAGCGTGCCCAGCTTTCTGCGCTACGCGGTTTATCCGGTCGAGAGCTTTACCCAGTTTTCCGCGTTCTACGACTTCGACGCGGCCACCGTCGCGGTGTTGCCGCTGGCTGGCGTGGCGCTGATATTGTTGCTTGCCGAAGGTATTTTTCTGCGCGATCGTGCTTGGCAAGCGCTGTCTGCTCCGGCATCCACGCGGCCCCTGCTGATTCCCTTGGGCGCGCGCCGGCGCGTCTGTTGGGTTCTGGTCGTACTCGCGGGCTTCTTTCTCGTCGTTGTGCCGTTGGTGGTCCTGTTGATTCAGGCGGCGGGTGCCTACGGCGAGGCGTTCGACCGGGCGGCAGCCAGTCTGTCGCGCAGTCTGGCCTATGCCGCCATCGGGGCCACGGCGCTCACCGTTTTAGGCTTTCTCGTCGCTTATCTGGTCCACGCGAAAGCGCTGTGTTGCTGGCGATGGGTGGATACGTCGACGCTTTTTCTGTTTGCCCTGCCGGGCACCGTCATCGGCATCGGTCTGATCGGCCTGTGGAACCGGCCGGCGACGAACTGGATCTATGCGACACCGCTGATCATTCTGTTCGGCTACTTGGCCAAGTACACTGTGCTGACCAGCCGTATCAGTGTTTCGCAACTGGCGCGGATACCGTCGTCGATGGAGGAGGCCGCGCGGATCGCCGGTGCCGGCTGGCTTCGCCGCCTGTTGCTGATCGTCGTGCCGCTGGCCCGGCGTGGTCTGCTGGCGAGCTGGCTGGTGGCCTATCTGTTCTCTTTGCGCGATACCAGCATCACCATGCTGGTCTATCCGCCGGGGCACGAGACCCTGCCGGTGCGTATCTTCACGCTGATGGCGAACGGCTCGCCGGCGCTGATCGCCGCCTTGTGCGTGATCATGGTCGCGGCGGCCTTGTTGCCGGCGGGGTTGCTGTGGATACTGCTGGCCTGGCGGCGACCGGGTCGCGAAGAAGGGGGCCTTGCCGGATGAGAATGGTCGAGTTGGATAAGGTCTCGAAGGCGTGGAACGGGGAAAGGGTGCTCATGGGTATTTCGCTGGCCATCGCGCAAGGAGAAAGGCTGGTTATTCTTGGTCCGTCGGGTTGTGGCAAGACGACGCTGCTACGTCTTATCGCCGGTTTTGTCGTTCCTGACAGCGGCGGCATCGAGATTGCCGGCCGGCTGGTGGCGCGAGACGGTCGCAGCAACGAGGTCGCGCCCGACGGCGAGACCTACGGCGCCAAGGCCGCACGCTTCGTGACCGCTGCCGCCGAGAGCGTGGCCTTTCACGACGACCAGTGGAACCCGGCGGGCTACTACGTCTTTCGTCCCGACGCCTCCTTTCTGACCTATGCCGGCAGCGACGTCCCGCTGAACCAATCCAACGCCCTCGGCCGCACCCTGTTCGCGCTGTACGACCTGACCGGCACCCAGGACTACCTCACCAAGGCCACTGCCCTGGCGGTGCGCTTCCGGGGCCAGTGCACCACCGGGGGCGACGGGGCCCTGCTCTGGAACTACTGGGGCGGCGCCTACGCGGCCGACGGGGAGGACATCTCCCACGCCGCCCTCAACGTGGGCTTCGCCATGGAAGCGTTCGACCACGGGGCCGGCTTTTCCGCGGCGGACATCGACGCCATGGCCACCACCTTTGTCTCCCGCATCTACGTGGACGACGCCACCTTCAGCGACCACC
>JALULB010000299.1 GCA_027041035.1 Sedimenticola sp.
CGGCTTCTATTCTCGGACAGCCTCCTAGGAGCCTGTCGGATTATGGATGAATCTACTGCGGAGATGGGAGAACGGTCCAAATATCCCCGTTTTTTCGTTACATAGGTCCACTATGCGCCTCAAAACCGGGAACATTTGGCCTCGCTCTCCCACCTCCTCGCTACGATCCCCCATAATCCGACAGACTCCTGGTTAGTCATTCCCTATGGATCGCGCCAATCCAGTAGAAAAAATGTATTTACTAATTTTAGTAATTGCTAATATAATCCTTCCCCAGAAAGTGACAGGCAGGAACGGCTTTCTAAAACCAACTCAAGCAAACTGTTTTATCTGGAGAAGATTCATGAGCAAGATCATCAAAATCGCCGCTATCGCTGCAATCCTGGGCGCATCCGCTTCCGCCAACGCCTGGTGGGGTCCTTGGAACGACGGTGGTTACGGCAACAACAGCGGTTGGGGCAACGGCAACGGCTGGGGCAACGGCGCTGGCGATATGGACGGTTCCTTCAACATGAGCTTCAGCGGTCGTGGTCGCGGCGACGCATACGGCGCTGGCAACGGCTACAACGGCTGGAATGGCTACAACGGCTACAACGGTGGTTATGCTCCTTACGGCTACGGCTACCCGCCTGTTGCTCCGGTTGCTCCCGTAGCACCGGCCATGCCGATGCCTGCCATGCCTGCTCCGGCGGCACCGGCTGGTTCTCCTTGCGCGCAGGCTGCTGCCGCAAAGTAAGCTGACCCCGGCTGACATGTGAGTTCCTCAAGTAACCAGGAACTCGGGCACAAGGAAGTGCCGACCCCAAGAACCAAACAAAAATTCGAGAGTATGTGATGAAAAAGATTGCGATTGCAGTAGCAGTGGCTGCGCTGAGCAGCATGACCGCCGCTAACGCCTGGTGGGGCGACAACGGCTATGGTAACGGAAATGGCTATGGTGCCGGCAACGGTTATGGCGACGGCGCGGTAGACGGCTCCTTCAGCATGAGCTTCGGCGGCCACGCACGTGGCAACGCCTACGGTTCCGGCAACGGCAACTACTATGGCTCCGGCTACAACGGCAACAACTACGGCTATGCGCCTTACCCGGTGGCCGCGCCCGTTGCCGCTCCGGCACTGACCGAAGAGCAGAAAGCCGCGATGGAAGCCCAGGCAAAAGCCTACCAGGCAGCCGTGGAAGCGCAGCGCAAGCTGGCCGCGCAGATGGTTCAGGCTCGTCCGGCCATGCCGCAGCCTCCGGCAATGCCCCAGTTCCGCGCTCCGGCCATGCCGCAGCCGCCGGCAATGCCTGAGTTCAAGGCACCTGACTTCTCCGCCAAGCTGGCCGAGATGCAGGCCAAGCGTGACGAAATGCTGAAGCAGATGCAGGCACGCCAGGCCAAGGCCATGGCCGACATGCAGGCACGTCGCGCCGAAATGGAAAAGAAGATGGAAGCAGCCCGCAAGGCGGCTTTCGATCACCAGGTTGTTGCTTCCACCAACGGTAAGAACTGCAGCTGAGTGTAGGATTGTCCGATCCGACATGAGGATCGGGTGACCGCTTGAAAAAGCGCATGCGGCGATGCATGCGCTTTTTTTGTGCGCGGCGTATCTGTATCAATACAGCGCCGACACCAGCACCAGGCTCAACCAGGGAACATAGGTGATCACCAGCAGCGCCAGAATCAGCACCAGCATCCACGGCAGCGCGGCGCGCGTCACCTGCCCGAGCGACATGCCGGACAGACCGGCGGCGACGTACAGGTTCAATCCGACCGGCGGGGTGATCATGCCGACCTCCATATTCGTCGTCATGACGATGCCCAGGTGAATCGGGTCGATGCCCAGCGACAGGGCGATCGGGTGGAACAGCGGCGCGAGAATCAGCAGAATCGCCGAAGGCTCCATGAAATCCCCGGCGAACCACAGAATGATATTCACCATCAGCAGGAACATCCACGGCGATGGCTCGTTGGACAGGATCGCGCTGGAGAGATGCTGGGGAATGCGTTCCTCCGTCAACACATGCGCGAAGATCATCGCGCAGGCGATGATGAACAGCAGCATCGAGGTCATCTTCGCCGAATCCAGCATCACTTGCGGGATGTCGCGAAAGCCCATGTCGCGATGCACGAACAGCGCGATCAGCGCCGAATACACCGCCGCGACCGCGCCCGCCTCGGTGGGCGTGAACACGCCGCCATAGATGCCGCCGACGACGATCACCACCAGCAGCAAGCCCCAGAAGGCGCGTCCGCCGCCGCGCAGTAATGCCCGCCAGCCCAGCCAGGGCTCGCGCGGCATGTTCATGCGTCGCGCCGCGACATAGGTCGCCAGCAGCAGGAACAGCCCCATCAGCAGGCCGGGCAGGATGCCGGCGATAAACAGCTTGCCGACCGATTCCTCGACCGCGTCGGCATACACGATCATCGGGATCGATGGCGGAATCAGGATGCCGAGGCTGCCGGAAGTCGCCACCACGCCGACCGCGAAACCCTTGTCATAGCCGGCCGCGACCATCCCCGGGATCATGATCGAGCCGATCGCCACCACCGTCGCCGGCGACGAGCCGGAGATGGCGGCGAAGAACATGCACGCAACCACGCTCGCCATCGCCAGCCCGCCGGGCAACCAGCCCACCGCCGCGCGGGCGAAATCCACCAGGCGTTGCGAGACACCGCCGGAGGTGAGGAAATGCGCCGACAGGATGAAGAACGGGATCGCCAGCAGCGTCGTGTGCTCCATCGTATCGAACAACTTCTGCGCGATGATGATCGGCGAATCATCGGTCGCGATCAGCGTGAACAACAAGGCCGACAGGCCCAGGCTGACCGCGATCGGCACACCGATCAGCAGCAGCGCCAGCAGGCCGAGAAACAGCAGCGCGACGGCCACCTCAATCCACCGCCCGGTTCAGCACATCCGCGCCCTCGTTGGCATGGATGCGCGGGACGCGACCGCGCCAGATGTCCCAGCCGATGTGCAGCAGATGCAGCAGCATCAGCCCGAGTCCCACCGGAATCGCCAGATAGGGAATCCACTGCGGAATCTGCAGATCCAGGGTCAGATCGCCCCATTCCCGGATGCGGATCGTATAGACGATGGCGTAATAGAAAACCAGGCCGACGAACAGCAAGGTCAGCGACAGGGCCAGCAACGCGATACCGCGCTGGAAACGCGGCGGAAGCCTCTCCACCAGGATATCGATGCCCAGATGCGTCCCGGCCTGAAAGCCGTAAGCCGCGCCGATCAACACCACCCAGGCAAACAGATACTGCACCAGCTCCAGCGTCCAACTGAAACCGGTATGAAACACATAACGCGCCACCACGTTCGCGAACATCAGCAGCGTGGCCGCGCCGAGGCCACTGGTGATGATGAGTTTTTCTATGAAGAGCAGCAGTCTGTTCAAGGATTCCGCCACGCGATCGCGAGATTCAGCGCCCGGGGAACCCACGCCATCGGCCCAAGGCCAGCAGACCGGCCATCAGCAACCAGGCGATCGGCGGTTCGGGTACGGTGAGGCGCCAGGAATCGATGCGATGGGTCGCCGTGCCAGCGCCGGTGGACGCGCTAAAGCCGAAGCCGGTGGCAAAAAGGTCGCCGAAGCCGGCTCTCCCGAGGTCGGGATCGTTGAGACCCCATCCAACATGGGCGAAGTCGTATTCGAGCAGATTCCGACCGTCCAGAAAGACGCGCAGCAGCTTGGTACCATACTGTGCATAGTCGATGCGCACTGTATGCTCCAGCCCATCCGCGAATTGTGCGTCGACGGACGCGAGGTAGGCGGTGCCACTGGTCTGGGGATCTGGTCCGGGTAGAGCGCCGGGAAAGAAACGGGTCAGCGCGATGTGTTCGCCCGATGCGTCGAAGAAATCCGGATCCTCGTGGGTATCGAACTCGATGGCCAAGTGGGGCAAGATGACAGGTCGCGGGAGGCGATCCTCGAGATATCCCAGTCCAGCACCCGCATTTCCCAGTCTGTGGAACTCGGGGTTGGTGGGCAGAATCAGAAAGGCAAAGCCTTCCGCCTCCGAGGCGCGACCGCCATTGTGCTGGATCTGGAACTCGAAGGTTGTCGTGAAACCGATGTCCGGCGTCACGTTCAACGGGGTCTTCAGGTAGGCGCTACCGGCCTGATTTGTCTGACCATCCTCGGTAAGGCGAAGGTATCCAGGGTTTCCGATGACGGCTGCGCTTCCGCTGAAATCGAACAGATCGGCACGCTCTGAAAAATCATCGACTGCGATGACCACTGCTTGCGCGGAATGCATGGAGGCCAGTACGAGATATAACGCGAGCAGTGTACTCGATGGGCCAGCAGAGCGATGAAACTTCATGGATTCTCTTCCTTCTAGTGATTAAAAATCCCATTATTCGGTTCGGGAAAATCCACGTCAATGCCCAAGCAGCACATGGATGCGCTGCAACAGGTCCTCGCCGATCCGGCGCTTGAACTTGTCCTCGGCGCCGCCGGGGGCATTGCTCCGGGCGGGCCGTGTCTCCGCGATGGGTACAACGACCTTCGCCTTGCCGGCGGCCTCGATACGCTGGCGATCCCGGCGGTCGGCCTCGCGCGCGAAGCGGCGATTCGCCTCGGTGGCCTCGGCGAGTATCCGGCGCAGTTCGTCGCGTATGTCCGCCGGCAGGCCACGCCAGAAGCGCTCGCTGACGACGACCATATAGCCGAGGTAGGAGTGGTTGGATACCGTGATCCAGTCCTGTACCTCGTAGAATTTTTTTGAATAGATATTCGACCAGGCGTTCTCCTGGCCATCGACGACGCCTTGCGCGAGCGCCTGGTAGACCTCCTTGAACGGCAGTTTCTGCGGCACGCCGCCGAGCGCCCGGATCATCGCGGCATGCACCTCGGAGCTCTGGATGCGGAACTTCTTGCCACGGAAATCATCGGGCGTGTCGCGCAGCGGCCGGTCGCCGCGGATCGAGAACACCTTCATGCCGTTGTCCCACAGCGACAGCGCCTTCAAGCCCTTGCGCTCCAGTGGTTGGGTCATCAGCGACATCAGCGGTGAGTCCACCAGCTTGTGTACATCGTCGATGTCGTTGAACAGGTAGGGCAGGTCGAAGGCCTGGATGGTGCGCGAGAATTTGACGAACTTCGACAGGCTGGGCGCGGCCATGATGCCGGTGGTACGGCTGTCGGACAGGCGCATCGCCTCCATCACCTTGTTGTCGTTGTACAATTGCGAGTTCGGAAACACCTCGACATGCACGCGGCCCTTGAGTCGCTCGTTGACCAGCCGGGCGAACAGGTCGGCGGCCTTGCCCTTCGGCGTGCCGGGCGCGACGACGTGGGAGAACTTGATGGTGTATTCCTCGGCGTGGCTTGTGATCGCGCCTGTTGTCAGCAGGATCGCGACAAATAGCCGCATGATGATCTTCATGATGGTGCTCCTCCGGTTGTTGTTCCGTTCAACGCCTGGGCGACAGTACCCGGATGATGATGCCGCCGAGCGGGTGGTCGATATAATAGGTCTCGCCGCTGCGCATGCGTTGATGCGCCTTGAACGGCACCGGGATGCCGTTGTGGCGCAGGGTCAGGTCGACATCCAGATGCAGGTAGTGCCGCGCGCTGATCGATACGCTGCCGTCGACCCGCGCGTCGCCGCCCCGGTCGACATGGATCGCGATCGGTGAACTGCCCCGGGGGGCGAAGACCGACTGCCGCCAGAAACGGTGGTAAAGGGTGCGGTAGCCGGGTTGCCGGTCAAGCTTGGCGGCCGCGCCGGAGAGTGGCCCGCCGTTCAGCGGGGTGATATCCGCGCGCCCGTTCAGCGTGACTGCCTCCGCCTGGCTGTCGGGCCAGTAGCTTTCCCCGCTGTCTGGCGAGCCGCGCTGGAAAATCAGCATGTCGATGGCATAGCTGCGTGCCGCCTGCGCGGACGGGGCGAGGGCGATCGCGAGCAGAAGAAACAAAATACGCATGGGCTTGTCACAGCATAAGTGGGTTGATTCATGCGGGATTCTGCATCTTCGCCAGCCCGCGGGCAAGCATTGAACGAGAGTGAAAGCGATTGTTGATCGAATTGCTGGGTTAATGCTATGCTAATGACTGAGTGGTTTACTTGGTATTTATCCGGCGCCGACCGCTGGTCGGTGGCGCGGAAGCCTCCAATGACCACCCCAACATGATGAATCCGGATACCGGGAGAATAAAACGATGAGACTTTCAACCAAAGGCCGCTACGCGGTGACCGCCATGCTCGATCTTGCCCTGCACACAGAGGAGGGTCCGGTCACCCTGGCGGACATCTCCGCCAATCAGGGCATTTCCCTGTCCTATCTCGAACAACTGTTCGCGCTGTTGCGCGCGAAGCAACTGGTGCGCGGCGTGCGTGGCCCCGGTGGCGGCTATTATCTCGGTCGCCCGTCCGACGAGATCTCGATCGCCGATATCATCTGCGCGGTCGATGAATGGGTGGAGTTCACGCGTTGCAGCGGCAAGGAAGACTGTCGCGATGGCGAGCGCTGCCTGACGCATAGCCTGTGGAACGAGCTCAGCGAGCGGATCTACAACTTCCTCACCGACATCTCGCTGGCCGATCTGGTGAAGCGCGACGAGGTTCAGGAAGTCGCCAGCAAGCAGGTCGAGGAACTGCTCAGCCCGCCACGCAAGGCATCCGGCGCGGCGGCCTGACCCAAACGGAGTGACAAGAAGATGACGCGCAACGACATCCGTTTCCCCATCTACCTCGACTACTCCGCGACCACCCCGGTGGACCCGCGAGCGGCCGAAAAGATGTGCGCCTACCTGACCCCCGACGGCGAATTCGGCAACCCCGCCTCGCGCTCCCACCCCTACGGCTGGGCCGCCGAGGAAGCCGTCGAAGCGGCGCGCGGCCACATTGCCGAACTGGTCAACGCCAACCCCAAGGAAATCATCTTCACCTCCGGGGCCACCGAATCCGACAACCTCGCCCTGAAGGGCGCCGCCCACTTCTACCGGAAAAAAGGCAAGCACCTCGTCACCGTCAAAACCGAACACAAAGCCGTCCTCGACACCTGTCGCCAACTCGAACGCGAAGGCTTCGACGTCACCTACCTCGACGTCGAAGCCAACGGCCTGCTCGACCTCGACAAACTCAAGGCCGCCCTCAGAGACGACACCCTCCTCGTCTCCGTGATGCACGTCAACAACGAAATCGGCGTCATCCAGGACATCGCCGCCATCGGCGACATCACCCGCGAACGCAAAATCCTCTTCCACGTCGACGCCGCCCAGAGCGCCGGCAAAGTCCCCATCGACCTCGACGCCCTCAACGTCGACCTGATGAGCTTCTCCGCGCACAAAATCTACGGCCCCAAAGGCATCGGCGCCCTCTACGTCCAACGCAAGCCGCGCATCCGCCTCGAAGCCCAGATGCACGGCGGCGGCCACGAACGCGGCCTGCGCTCCGGCACCCTCGCCACCCACCAGATCGTCGGCATGGGCGAAGCCTTCCGTCTCGCCAAGGCCGAAATGGCCAGCGACAACGCCCGCCTCATGACCCTGCGCAACCGCCTGTGGGACGGCCTCAAAGACATGGAAGAAGTCTACCTCAACGGCGACCCCGAACAACGCATCGCCGGCAACCTCAACGTCAGCTTCAACTACGTCGAAGGCGAAAGCCTCATCATGGCCCTCAAAGACCTGGCCGTCAGCTCCGGCTCCGCGTGCACCTCCGCCAGCCTCGAACCCAGCTACGTCCTGCGCGCCCTCGGCCGCGACGACGAACTCGCGCACAGCTCCATCCGCTTCACCCTCGGGCGCTTCACCACCGAAGCCGAGATAGACCACGTCATCAAAGAAGTGCGCGAACAAGTCCAGCGCCTGCGCGAACTCTCCCCGC
>JALULB010000300.1:0-6525 GCA_027041035.1 Sedimenticola sp.
CGGCCAGCAGCTCGGCGGAGAGCACGATGCCCAATAACAGCCGCACCGAACAAAAATCGGGTAAAAAGCTTTTCTTTTCCTCGGACATGGTTCGCTATAATCAGCCTTCCCTACCACCAATACAATTAAAGAGTACCTGCGATGAGCGACAAGAAACTCTGGTCCGGCCGCTTCAACGAGCCAACCGACGCCTTCGTCGAGGCATTTACCGCGTCGGTGGACTTCGACCAGCGCATGTACCGTCAGGACATCGCCGGCTCCATCGCTCACGCCACCATGCTCGCGCGCCAGGGCATCATCGAAGAGGACGAACGCGACGCCATCATCGACGGCCTGCAACAGATCCGCGACGACATCGAACACGGCCGTTTCGAATGGTCGGTCGCGCTGGAGGACGTACACATGAACATCGAGGCGGCGCTTACCGAGCGTATCGGCGACGCCGGCAAGAAGTTGCATACCGGGCGTTCACGCAACGACCAGGTGGCGACCGACATTCGCCTCTACCTGCGCGACGAGCTTCAGGAGATCCTCGACGAACTGCATCGCCTGGAATACGCCCTGCTGGACCTGGCCGAGGCCGAGGCCGAGACCATCCTGCCCGGCTTCACCCATCTGCAGACCGCCCAGCCGATCACCTTCGGCCATCACCTGATGGCCTGGTTCGAGATGCTGGATCGCGACGCCGAGCGCCTGTCGGACTGCCGCAGCCGCATGAACCGCATGCCGCTGGGCGCCGCCGCGCTGGCCGGTACCACCTTTCCGATCGACCGCGAATACACCGCCGAGCTGCTCGGCTTCGACGCGCCCTGCGCGAACTCGCTGGACGCGGTGTCCGATCGCGATTTCGCCATCGAGTTCGGCAGCGCCGCCGCGTTGCTGATGATGCACCTGTCGCGCTTCTCCGAGGAGATCATCATCTGGTCGTCGGCGCAGTTCGGCTTCGTCACCCTGTCCGACAGCTTCTGCACCGGCTCGTCGATCATGCCGCAGAAGAAGAACCCCGACGTGCCCGAGCTGATCCGCGGCAAGAGCGGTCGCATCTACGGCCACCTGTTCAGCCTGCTGACCCTGATGAAGGCCCAGCCACTGGCCTACAACAAAGACAATCAGGAAGACAAGGAGCCGCTGTTCGACATCATCGACAACCTGAAAGGCTCGCTGAAGGTATTCGCCGACATGATCCCGGCAATTACGCCTCGACGCGAGGCGATGCGCGCCGCCGCGATGCAGGGCTTCGCCACCGCCACCGATCTGGCCGACTACCTGGTGCGCAAGGGCCTGCCGTTTCGCGACGCCCACGAGGTCGTCGGCAAGGCGGTCGCCCTCGGCGTCCAGCAGGAGCGCGACCTGTCGGAGATGAGCCTGGACGAGCTGCGCGGCTTCTCGCCATTGATCGACGCCGACGTGTTCGACATCCTGACCCTGGAAGGCTCGGTCGCCGCGCGCGATCACATCGGCGGCACCGCGCCGCACCAGGTTCGCCTGG
This sequence comes from Sedimenticola sp., assembly GCA_027041035.1. Classification (GTDB taxonomy): domain Bacteria; phylum Pseudomonadota; class Gammaproteobacteria; order Chromatiales; family Chromatiaceae; genus JALSSX01. The sequence goes on from JALULB010000300.1 coordinate 1,490, forward strand.
CGATAGGCCGCGCCCGGCAGCGATTACCTTGAACAGTGAAAGGGAATCTTGATCGACCTCAAAGCCCCGCCACCGGGCCACGTCTTAAGATGAGGGTTTTCGCCAGCAGGAAACCCAGCATGACCGATTATCCCAGCCCGGTACTGGCCACCGAGGACATCCCCCCGGTCGCCGTCGATTCGATGAACGCAACCCACAAGGAAGAAGTCGAATTGATCAACCAGCTCGGCGAGCTGCTGCGCGCCGCCGCCGATGGCACACCGGACGACGCCGCGATCAGCGCCCAGTTGAAGGCCTGGCTGGAGCACACCCGCGCGCATTTCGAGCGCGAGAACCGGCTGATGCGAGAATACGCCTTTCCGCCCTACGGGGTACATGCCGCCGAGCATGCCAACGTACTTGCCGAACTGGAGACCCTGCGCGACCTGTGGGAGCAAAACCACAACCCCGAACCCCTGACCCGCTATGTCTTCGACCGTTGGCCCGCCTGGTTCGACAGGCATGTCAACAGCATGGACAAGGTGACCGCCCAGTTTCTCAGCCAGTTCATCTCTTGAAGAGGGTGTCGCAAAAGTCCGTCCTGGACTTTGCGACAAGCTCTGGAATGGCGGCGCTCGCGGCGGCCTGTTATCGTAGCGGGTTCCAACAGCATTCAGGAACCCAGCCATGAAAGTCGCCTACATCTTCTCCACCCAGGGTCATTCCGTCTCCTTCAAGCTCGGCAAGATGATCCTGCCGCAGCTGGAAGCCGACGCGCACGGCGTCGAGGTGGTCGGCATGTTCTTCTTCGAGGACAACAACTACGTGCTGGTGAAGGACAACCCGATCGGCGAACGCCTGGCGAAAGTCGCACGGGACAAGGGCATGCTGCTGATGGGCTGCGATCAATGCTGCGACGAGCGCCAGATCAGCAACAAACTGGTCGACGGCGCCGTCATCGGCTGCTTTCCCGATCTCTACGCGGCCCTGTCCGGCAACATGCCGGATCAGGTGATCACCCTGTAGACGCATGCGCATCGGCGTTCCCCGCGAGATCAAGGCACAGGAGACGCGCGTCGGCCTGACGCCCAACGCGACGCACGCGTTGGCGACCGCCGGCCACGCGGTACGCGTGCAATCCGGCGCCGGATCGGCGGCCGGTTTCAGCGATGCCGACTACATCGCCGCCGGCGCCGCCGTCGTGGACGATGCCGCCAGCGCCTGGGACACGGAGCTGGTGGTCAAGGTCAAGGAACCGCAAGCGGCGGAGTACCCGCTATTGCGCGACGGCCTGATCTTGTTCACCTACCTGCATCTGGCGGCGATGCCCGAACTGACCCGCGTGTTACTCGACAGCGGCATCACCGGCATCGCCTACGAAACCGTCACCGACCGGCATGGCCGCCTGCCCCTGCTGACGCCGATGAGCGAGGTCGCCGGGCGCATCGCCACCCAGGCCGGCGCGCACGCCCTGCACAATATCACCGGCGGCAGGGGCGTGCTGCTCGGTGGCGTGCCCGGCGTCGCGCCCGGTCGCGTGGTGGTGCTCGGCGGCGGCGTGGTCGGGCTGAACGCCGCGCGCATCGCGCTCGGCATGGGCGCCGATACCTGTCTGCTCGACATCGATCCCGAGCGCCTGCGCGCACTCGACGAACGATTCGGGCCGGCACTGAAGACACGCTACGCCGACCAGAAAAGCATCGACGAACTGGCGACCCGGGCCGACCTGCTGATCGGCGCGGTGCTTATCCCCGGGCACAGCGCGCCGAAGCTGATCCGGCGGGAAAGCGTCGCGCGGATGCGCCCCGGCGCGGTGATCGTCGACGTCGCCATCGACCAGGGCGGCTGCGTCGAAACCGCGCGCGCGACGACACACGCCGAACCCACCTACATCGAGGCCGGCGTGGTGCACTACGCCGTCGCCAACATCCCGGCCGCCTGCGGTCGTACCGCGACCCAGGCACTTGGCAACGCCACCCTGCCGTATGTGCTGAAACTCGCCGATCGCGGCATCGACGCGCTGCGCGACGACCCCCGCCTGCTGCGCGGATTGAACGTCCATCGCGGACGCCTGACGCATCCGGCCGTCGCCGAATCACTGGGCCTCGAACTCACGCCGGCGGAACAGGCGCTGTCCCACTGATACGCGGTATAATCGCTGGTTTTATCGTACCCGAATGGTAACTACTCAGCTAACCGCTGAAATGTGCCAGCTCTGCGTTCAAAAATGGTCATTTACACTTGTAACCCGGCAATTGCTCCTGCATTGCCCTAATAAGTTACATCCCTGTAACGATCACATTTTTTGCCTTGATCTGACGCATTTCAGCGGCGATCTGAGCAGTTACTCTTCCTTTGATCTACTCGCTGAGTAGTTACCCTGAATGATTGGAGAAAAGCGTATGTATTCCAGATTCCTTGGCGGCCTGTTGCTGCTTGCCGCCGGCAGCCTGCAAGCCGGGCATCCGCCGTGGCCGTTGGAGATCATCGAGCGCTTCGACAGCGCCAAGGTCGTCGTGTATGCCAAGGAGGACGACATCGCCGCCTCGCCCGAATGGCGACCCGCCGACGGCGCGCCGCCGTTCACCCTGGCCGATCTGCTGAAAAGCGTCGCGCAATGGCAAGCCAGGCTGCCGGCGATGGCCAACTCGACCATCCACACCATCGAACTGAAACCGATCGCGCACCACGAACAACAGAACCGCTGGTACTACCTGGTGCAGTTGAAAGACAAGCCCGGCGCGCGCCATCCGACCCACTACGTCGGCGTATTGCTCAGTGGCAAGGTGTTGCCCGTCATCGAGGAACCGGCGGCGATCAAATAGCCGCATCTATCCTCAACGCCGCCAGAACTCCGGCATCAACAGCACCAGGATGGTGAAGATCTCCAGCCGCCCGAGCAGCATCGCGAAGGCGGCGATCAGCTTGCCGCTGTCGCTGACATCGGCAAAGGTGCTGGCGACCTGGCCTAGCCCCGGCCCGAGGTTGTTCATGCTGGTGGCGATCGCCGAGAACGCCGAGACCTGGTCCAGGCCGGCGTGCATCATCAACAGCATCAGCACCACGAACGAGAGGACATAGGCGGCGAAGAAGCCCCACACCGCCTCCAGGGTGCGCTCGCGCAGCACCCGTCCGCCGAGGCGAACCGGTATCAACGCGCGCGGATGGATCAGGCGTTTCACCTCACGCAGTCCGATCTGCGCCAGCACCATCACGCGCAACACCTTCATGCCACCGGCGGTGGAGCCGCCACAGCCACCGATAAAGCTGATGAAGATCAGCAGCACCGGCAGAAAATCCGGCCAGTGGGAGAAGTCCACCGTGCCGAAGCCGGTACTGGTGATCACCGACACTACCTCGAATACCGCGTTACGCAGGCTCGGCGGCATGCTGTGGTATTCGCCGCTGGTGCGCAGCATCAGCGTGACCAGCGCGACAATCGCTACCACGAAGAACAGAAAGAAACGTACCTCGACATCCTGAAAGTAGGGCTTGATGCTGTGCTGCCGAAAGGCGAGGAAATGCACGCTGAAGTTGATCGCGCCGGCCAGCATGAAGACCACCGCGATGCCCTCGATCAGCGAACTGTGAAACCAGCCGAGCGAGGCATCGTGGGTCGAAAAGCCGCCGGTCGATACGGTCGACAGGCTGTGCGCGATAGCATCGAACGGCGTCATGCCGGCCAGCCAGTAGGCCAGCGCGTTGGCGACCGTGATGCCGACATAGATCACCCACAGGGTACGCGCGGTCTGCGCCAGGCGCGGCGTCAGCTTCTCCTCCTTCATCGGCCCGGGGGCCTCGGCGCGATACAATTGCATGCCGCCGATGCCGACCAATGGCAGTACCGCGACGGCCAGCACAATCATCCCCATGCCGCCGAACCACTGCAATTGCTGACGATAGAAGAGCACCGACCTGGGCAGCTCGTCCAGCCCGCTGATCACCGTGGCGCCGGTGGTGGTGAACGCCGAAACCGCCTCGAACAGGGCGTCGACGAAGGACAGATGCGCGCCGAACAGAAACGGCAGTGCCGCCATCGCGCTGATGCCCGCCCAGAAAATCGCGACGACAAGGAAGCCGTCACGCGTGGCCAGGTCGTCGCTGGCGTGACGGCCAAACCAGGCGAACACCAGGCCGGGCAACAGGATCACGATCAGCGAGGTCAGAAAATGCTCCGCCTCGCCGTCGCCATACCACAGCGAGACGGCGATCGGGATCAGCATCGTCAGGCTGAAGGCCATGCAGAAGAAACCGACGATGCGCAGGATGGTGGCACCGCGCATCAGTCAGCCCCGGTATACGCGATCAATACGTCCAAAGACAATGACTCAGACCAGGGTCACCGCTGTGCCACTGACACTGACCATCAGCATGCCGCCCTGGGAGCCGACCGTTTCATAGTCGATATCGATACCGATGACCGCGTTCGCGCCGAGTTCGCGCGCCTGCTCGGCGAGTTCGTCGAAGGCGATCGTGCGCGCCTTTTTCAGTTCATTTTCATAGGCCGCCGAGCGCCCGCCGACGATGTCGCGCACGCTGGCGGAGAACTCCTTGAAGATGTTCGCGCCGAGAATCGCCTCGCCGGTCACCACGCCGTGATAATTGCGGATCGTCCGGCCTTCTATCGCAGGTGTCGTGGAAAGTATCATCGCTTGTTTTTCCCCAGGTTGGCGTACTCAGCGGTCAGCGTATTCATGCGATCGAGGATTTTGTCCATCGAGCGCGTCACCAGCGACGGCACGAAACGCCCACTACCGACGACCTTGCTCAGGCCGAACAAATGCCACTGGCGCGTCACGTCGTCCAGGCCCCGCGTGATGGCATCGCTGTTCTCCTCGGAGTTTTTCAGACCGCGCAAGGCATTCTCGAAGTCGTCGACCGCGGTATCGAAGCCCTCCCGGTAGGCGGGCAGGTCCAGCCCCCAACTGCGCAAGACATAGAACTTTGCCATGCGCTGCGACAACATGCGCTGCCTGCCGGCCAGGTTGGTCAGGTGCCCGGCCGCCTTGCCGGAGCGTTTCTCCAGCAGGCCGACGAAACGGTCGGCCTCCTTCAAT
>JALULB010000300.1:6535-7783 GCA_027041035.1 Sedimenticola sp.
AGCTTATCGACACCCGGGGCCTTTTTCCGATCCGGTTTTGCGGTCACCGCTTTCTTGAAACGCCGCCACAGGCGCTCGACCTTCTTCAGGCTGGCCTTTTCCTCGGCACCGTCGGCAACCGACTTCAAGGCGCCCAGTTGCTTGTCGAACAACGCGACCGAGGCATCCAGTTGGTCATAGGCGCGGCCCACGCTGACACGTTGCCCTATCAGCGCATAGGCCTTGACCATGCGCTGCGTGAGCATGCGCTGGCGCCCGGCCTGGTTGATCGCCTCCTCAAGCGAGATCGCTCCGGCCGCGTGGCCACTCGTCGTTGCCAGCAAACAGAACAGCACGACAGCGACGAGCCCCGTTCCGATTTTTCTCATTGATCATCCTCTACGATATTCCGACCGCCGCCAGAACAAAATTATTCGTCAAATCCCGAAACAAGGTTTACCAGATCGCGCCTTTCGATACCAGCCCGGGAATTCCATGTGTTTTCGCAAGGGTTGCACAAAATGACCTCCGTCGGCCATGCATGCATTCACCCCGCCCGGACATCGTCTTGGCAGAACCCAGCGTTAGCAATTCATGATATAATTATCGGTCTCTACGTTCGTCATTTTTCGAGACTATGCGATGCAACAGGATATCTGGGGATTTCTGAGCCGGTTCTTACCTTTTCTGCGCTGGTGGCCGATGGTCAACGCCACCACCCTGAAACGTGATTTTCTCGCCGGACTGACCGGCGCGGTGATCGTCCTGCCGCAGGGCATCGCGTTCGCCACCATCGCCGGCCTGCCACCGGAATACGGACTCTACACGGCGATGATCACGCCGATAATCGCCGCGCTGTTCGGCTCGTCGCGACACCTGATCTCGGGGCCGACCACGGCCATCTCGATCGTCATCTTCTCGGCGGTCAGCCATCACGCCACACCGGGTTCGCCGGAGTTCATCAAGCTGGCGTTGACGATGACCTTCCTCGCCGGCGCCTACCAGTTCGGCTTCGGCATCGCGCGCCTCGGCAGCCTGGTCAACTTCGTCTCGCATACCGTGGTCGTCGGCTTTACCGCCGGCGCGGCGATCCTGATCGCGACCAGCCAGATGAAGCATGTCTTCGGCGTGGAGATCCCGCGCGGCGAATCCTTCGCGCATACCTGGGGGGATATCTTTCACGAGATCGGCAATATCAACCACTATGTACTCGCGGTCGCGATCGTGACCCTGCTGGTGGCGATCAGCAGATGCGGCGCCTTCGGTGAC
>JALULB010000301.1 GCA_027041035.1 Sedimenticola sp.
TGTTGCCGCCGCTGGAGCGCGCGGTCAATTTGCTGGTGGTGCTCTTCACCGGCGCGGCGCTGCTGAGCGCCGACAGCGGGCCGGACGAACGGCGTCCCTGGCGTGCGCTCGCGGTGCTGACGCTGGGCACGTTGGCCGCGTATGCGTATACGGCGCGCGCGTGGTTCCCCCTGGCCGCCGACCACGACTTCAACACCCACCCCCTCGGCTATGCCTGGACTTTTGCCACCGGTTTGGCGCTGATCGGGGCGCTGGTGTTCGGCGTGGTCGTGGTGCTGTTCGCGCGCCATGACAGCGGCTATGTGCTGCTGGCGCATGGCGACTACCGGGTCGAGACCAGCCTGGTGGTTTTTCTGTTGTTCGCCGCCTTGGTATTCGGTCTGCTGTACTTCACGCTGCGTTTTCTGTTGCGCGCCTGGCATGCGCCGGGCGATGTGCGCCGCTGGCGCCGCCAGCGGGACGCGCGGCATGCGCAAGAGTCATTGACGCGTGGCCTGCTGGAGCTGTCCGAGGGCAACTGGGACAAGGCGGAGCGCTATCTGCTCCAGCATGCCGAGGCATCCGGCACGCCGCTGCTGAACTATCTGGCGGCGGCGCGCGCCGCGCAGCTCGGCGGCGACAGCGGCCGACGCGACCTGCATCTGCAACAGGCGCATCGCAGCCTGCCGTCGGCGACCGTGGCGGTCGGCCTGACCCAGGCGGAATTGCAGCTCTCGCAACACCAGTTCGAGCAGGCGCTGGCGACTCTCCAGCATCTGCACGGCGTGGCGCCGAAGCATCCGCACGTGCTGAACATGCTTCAGCGCCTGTATCAGCGGCTGGGCGAATGGGAGCAACTGCGCGGCCTGTTGCCGGAGTTGCGCCGTCAGAAGATACTTGCCGAGGATGAATTCCAGGCGCTGGAGTTGCGTGTCTATCGGGAACTGATGAGCCAGCCGGGTATCGGCGACGATGCCCAGGCGTTGTCGCATTTCTGGAAACGCGTGCCGAAGTCGCTGCGTCGCGAGCCCGTGTTGCTGGAGGATCTGACCCGCCGCTTGTTGGCTCTCGGGCGCGGCGCGGAGGCCGAGCCGATGCTGCGCAATGTGCTGGCGAAGCACTGGAATCCCCGCTTGGTCGAGCTCTACGGCCTGATCGCCGGCAAGGATGTTTCCGCTCAATTGAAGATCGCCGAGGGCTGGCTGAACAGCCGTCCCGACGACCCCGACCTGTTGCTGGCGCTGGCGCGGATATCGCGACGCAACGAGTTGTGGGGTAAGGCGCGCAGCTATTTCGAGGCGAGCCTCGCGAATCGCCCAAGAGCCGACGCCTATCGTGAACTGGGCGAATTGCTCGACCAGCTCGGCGAAAGCGACGCGGCGGCCGATTGTTATCGCAAGGGCCTGCGTCTGAGTACCGGCGGCGCGACGCCGCCCGTGGTTGCCGCCACGCCGCCGACGGCGCGCATTGCATCGCCGACGGCGCTGATCGGTGGCATCTCGGATACGGCAAACGGAGCGTAGTCGCTGTATTATCCCGCTCAGACCGCCGGGATGCGGATCTTCTGGCCGGGGAAAATCTTGTCCGGGTCCTTGATGACCTCGCGGTTGGCCTCGAACAACAGCGTGTATTTCGCGCCCTGACCATAGTATTTGCTCGCGATCGCCCACAGGGTGTCGCCCGGGGCGATTTCGTAGTACTCGGTGGTCTCGACCAGGGGCGGCGCCTGCATGCCGTCGATACGCACCTCCTTGACGCCTTTCGCGTTGCCGGCCATCAGGATGGTTTTCTCCAGGGCCGCCGGGTCATCGGTGTTGCCCGAGATGGTGACCACGCCATCATCGAAATCCACCTTCAGATCCTCGATGCCGGGGTTGTCCTCCTCGATATGCTTCTTTATCTCCTCGGCCGGATCATCGTCCTTGCCGAACAGTTTCTTGCCGATGTCGGATGCGAAATCAAACAGTCCCATGGTGCTCTCCTGTGGTGGAAGGGTGGATTATTCTGTAACCAAGGGTGAGTTTGTAGCAGAAAGCCGCTGATACGACCAGCGTTCTGGCGCCTTCCGCTCGCTGCTCGCGTGGCTGGTCGTCCGCCCGGCGAGCGTGGGGCTCATGCTTCATGCCGTTCCAAGTGATTGTATATGAAGCCTTTGTTTCGACGTTTCCGCGGCTCCCCTGTCTCGTGTGCGCGACGCGCGCGGCGTGTTGCGCACCGCCGGTCTGGCGGTAATCCCATGAGTAAATTCGATCGAGCGATAAGCGCCTCTTTGTAGCTCTTGCTGGACAACAGGAGTATGGTTAGCCATCCAAAATTTTACGCTTTACGTCAATTCACCGTGCACTTGTTGCACTGAAATATCCGCGGAGGAATACCATGACAGAGGTAGTCGCTACGAATGAGACTATCCTGGTCGTTGGCGGTGGAATTAGTGGCATGACAGCCGCTCTGGAAGCAGCCGAGGCCGGCAAGAAGGTCGTCCTGGTTGAAAAACGCCCCTACCTGGGTGGGCGCGTTACCCAACTGTACAAATACTTCCCCAAGTTGTGTTTCCCGACCTGCGGTCTGGAGATCAATCAGCGTCGGGCCAAGATGAATCCGAATCTGACCATCCTGACCATGGCCGAGGTGACCAATCTGGCCGGCGAGGCGGGCGCCTACACCGCCACGGTCAAGCTGAGTCCGCGCTATGTCAATGACAACTGCACGGCCTGCGGCGCGTGCGCCGACGCGGTCGAGGCCGAGTTCGACGACGAGTACAACTACGGCATGAAGAAGCGCAAGGGTGCCTATCTGCCGCATGTCATGGCGCACCCCGCGCAGTACGTGCTGGATCCGGCGATCATCGGCAGCGACGACGCGGAAAAGGCCAAGGCGGCATGCAAGTATGACGCCATCGACCTGGATATGCAGGAGGAGGAGGTGAATTTCTCCTGCGGCGCGGTCATCTGGGCGACCGGCTGGCAGCCCTACGACGCGGCAAAGATTCAGCCGTATGGTTACGACCGTTTCGCGAATGTCATCTCCAGCGTCGAGTTCGAGCGCATGTCCGACCCGAAGGGGCCGACCGGCGGCAAGCTGCTGCGCCCTTCAGATGGCAAGGAGGCGAAGAACATCGCCTTCATCCAGTGCGCCGGTTCGCGTGACCGCAACCACCTGCTGCACTGCTCGCGCATCTGCTGCATGGCGTCGCTGAAGCAGACGACTTACGTCACCGACGCCTGGGACGACGATGCCGATGTGTCGATCTACTATATCGATATCCGCGCAATCGATCGTTTCGAGGACTTCTACCAGAACGTCAAGAGCAACAAGAACGTCAAGTTCATCAAGTCCAAGGTGGCCAGCGTCACCGAGAACAAGGAGAACGGCAACCCGGTGCTGAACGGCGTCGATACCGAGGGCTACAACCGTTACGCCAACGAGCACGATCTGGTCGTGCTGGCGGTCGGCATGCAGCCGAGTGTCGATCAGGACAGCTTTCCGGTCGATATCGTGGTCAACCGCGAGGGATTTATCGAGCAGTCGGACAGCAACGGCGGTGTTTTCGCGGCCGGTAGCGCATCCGATGCCCTGGATGTGAATCGTGCCGTGCAGCATGCCACGGGCGCCGCGTTACGCGCGATCCAGGTTGTCAATCGGGTAGCCGGAGCGGAGGGTTAAGCAAATGGCTGATCAGAAAATAGGTGCATATATCTGCAAGGGCTGCGGTCTGGAAGAGCGTCTGGACATGCAGCAGATCGAGATGACCGCCACCCGTGACGGCAAGGCCGCCGTGGCGCATCAGCATGACATGCTGTGCAGCAAGGAAGGCGTCGAGATGATTCGCAACAGCATCGAAAGCGACGAGATCACGCATACCGTGATCGTCGCCTGTTCACGACGCGCGAAGGTCGAGGCGTTCAACTTCAGCGATGTCGCGGTGGCGCGCGCCAATCTGCGCGAAGGTGTTATCTGGCTGCGTCCGGACAGCGACGAGAATCGCGAGACCACGCAGGAGATGGCCGACGATTACGTGCGCATGGCGTGCGCGGAAGCCAAGGCGATGCATAAGCCGAGTCCGAGTGGCGAACAGGATCTGAACAAGCACATCCTGGTCGTCGGCGGTGGCGTCAGCGGCATGACGGTGGCGCTGGAAGCCGCCGCCGCCGGTTATCCGGTGAGCATCGTCGAGAAGAGCGGTGCATTGGGCGGGCATGTCGCCGAGTTGTACAAGCGTACCCCGCAGCATGCCGCGCCGGCCGGCGTGGCGAACGGACGCAACGTGGACCTGCCGGGCGCCGAAGACACCGGTATCGAAGAGATGATCAAGCGTGTCGAGGAGAATGCCGACATCAACGTGCATCTGAACAGCACGGTCGCGAAGACCTCGGGCGCGCCGGGTCGTTTCTCCGTGGATATCGCCACCGAGTCCGGTTCGACGACCACGGAAAACTTCGGCGCCATCGTGCAGGCCTCCGGCTTCAAACCCTATGATGCCAACCAGTTGCCCGAATTCGGCTACGACAGGTCGGCCGACGTGGTGACAAACTTGGAACTGGAAGCGCTGGCGAAGGCCGCGAATGGCGGGCCGATCAAACGGCCATCCGACGGCAAGGAGGTCACCTCGGTGGCCTTCGTTCAATGCGCCGGCCAGCGTTCCGACAAGGAAGGCCATCTGCCATACTGCTCGGGCTTCTGCTGCACCACCAGCATCAAGCAGGCGCTGTACTTCAAGGAGCAGAATCCCGATTGCGACACCACCGTGCTGTACTCCGATCTGCGTACTCCGGGCGCGGCGGGCGAGGATTTCTATCGCCGTGGCCAGCAGAGCGAGGTGATCTTCACCAAGGGCGACGTGTCCGAGGTGGTGACGAACGGCGAATTGACGGTCAAGTTCAAGGACATCATTCTTGGCGAGGATACCGAGATGGTCGCCGATCTGGTCGTGCTGGCCACCGGTCAGGTGCCGAACTCGGGTCCCGATCCCTACGCGGTCGCGCCGAGCGACGACGATGAGGAGGAAGGTGGCGACAGCGCGCCGGAAGAGAACACGGTCACCGTGTCGGTCGAGTCCATCCTGAATCTCGATTACCGTCAGGGCAGCGACCTGCCGCAGCTGAAATACGGATTCACCGATTCGCACTTCATCTGCTTCCCGTACGAGACGCGTCGCACCGGCATCTACGCCGCCGGTCCGGTACGCCGCCCGATGGACATCAAGCAGGCCGTCGACGACGCTACCGGCGCGGCGATGAAGGCCATCCAGGAGGTACACAACGCCGCCGCCGGCCGGGCCGCGCATCCGCGTTCTGGCGACCTGTCGTTCCCGAGCTTCCGCAAGGAGGGCTGCACCCAGTGCAAGCGCTGCACGGTGGAGTGTCCGTTCGGCGCCATCGACGAGGATGAGGAAGGCTATCCGCAATACAACGAATCGCGCTGCCGCCGTTGTGGCACCTGCATGGGCGCCTGCCCGGTGCGCGTGATCTCGTTCGAGAACTACTCGGTCGAGACCGTCAATCAGCAGATCAAGAACTGCGACATCCCCGACGAGTTCGACGAGAAGCCGCGCATCCTCGCGCTGGCCTGTGAGAACGACGCCTACCCGGCGCTCGATCAGGCGGCCATGAGTGGTGAGGAGCTGACCCCGTGGGCGCGTGTCATCCCGGTGCGTTGTCTCGGTTCGGTGAATCTGTCATGGGTCACCGACGCGATGAACAGCGGTTATGACGGTGTCGTGTTGATGGGTTGCCAGAAGGGTGACGATTACCAGTGCCATTTCGTGCGCGGCTCGGCGATGGCCGCGGAGCGCATGAGCAAGGTGGGAGATACGCTCTCGACCCTGAATCTGGAGCCGGAGCGCGTCGTGATACACGAGGTCGCGATCACCGACATCAAGCGCGCGCCGCAGCTGATCAACGACATGGCGAAGGTCGTCGAAGAGATCGGCATGAGCCCATTCAAGTTCTAAGTGGAGATTTGCGATGAGTACGAACACCGCAATGATTGAAAAATACCGCAACAGCTTCCTGAAGGAAGTCGAGGCGAACGTCGAAGAAGGCGATTGGGTCAAGATGTGCATGCAGTGCGGCGTCTGTTCCGGTTCCTGCCCGCTGGGTAAGGATTGGGCGCATCCGCCGCAGGAGATCTTCATGATGATCCGCGCCGGCAAGCGCGAGGAGGTACTGACCTCTGATTCCATGTGGATGTGCACCTCTTGCTACAACTGCATCGTGCGCTGCCCGCGCGAGCTGCCGATCACGCACATCATGCATGGCTTGGCGCATTACGCGAAGCGTCTCGGCCTGGCGCCGAAGAATCAGCCGACGATGAAGTTTGCGCAGCTGTTCTGGGACAACCTGGCCAAGAAAGGTCGCGTCAATGAACTCAAGTTGGGCATCAGCCTGTACTTCATGAACGGTTTCGGCGAGGGCATAAAGACCTCGTTGAAGATGAAGGACATCGGCCTGGGCATGCTGAAGGCCAAGCGCATGAGCGTCGCCGAGGCCTTTGGCGGGCACGCGGTAAAGGATCTGGCGGGTTTCCAGAAGATGCTGAAGAAGGCGCAAGAGCTGGAAGACGCGCGTCTGTCCCAACACGGTTAACAAGAGGTCCATCATGGCGAAATACGAATATTCGTTCTATCCGGGGTGTTCCTCGCAGAAAGGCGCATCCTCATCCAACTATCTGACATCGGTCGAGACCATGTGCGACGAGCTGGATATCCAGCTGAACCACATTCCCGACTGGAACTGCTGTTCCGCATCCATCGGCTATGCTGGTGGCGGCGAGTTGCCCAGGTTGACGCTGTCGGCGCGCAACATTGCGTTGTCCGAGGAACACAACCCCGGCCAGGAGATCGTCGCCACCTGCGCGGCCTGCTGGCTGGCGACGCGCGAAGCCTCCGAGCGTCTCGGCGAGGACGACGAGCTGATGGCTGAGGCGAATACCGCGTTGGCCGAGGCGGGCCTGAAGCTGAAGAATGATACCCCGATCAAGCACATGGCCGAGGTGTTGGTCGAAGAGGTCGGCTACGACGAGATCGCCTCCAAGGTGAAGAAACCGCTGGAAGGCATCAAGATCGCCGGCTATGTCGGTTGCCAGACCAACCGCCCGTTCGGGATTCATGGCGAGTCCTATGAAAATCCGAAGTACCTGGACAAGCTGGTCGAGACCCTTGGTGCCGATTCGATACCGGATTACGAGAAGAAGGTGCAATGCTGCGGCGGCGCGCTGGCGTTCTCCGAGCCGGACAAGTCGCAGGAGATGATCAAGGGCATCCTGGAGGCCGCCTATGACAACGGCGCCGACATGGTGGTGACGCCCTGCCCGGTATGCCAGATGAACGTCGAGGTCTACCAGGATCAGATCAACGCGAAATTCGGCACCAAGTTCAAGATGCCGGTGGTCTATTATTCGACCCTGATGTCGGTGGCTTTTGGCCGCTCGGGGAAGGATGCCGCGCTCGATGGCCAGATCATCAAGGCCAAGAAGCTGGAGGACATCGCCGGATAGATTCCGGGGTTTAACTCGCTGCGTCGAATAGCCCCCGGTTTCGCCGGGGGCTATTTCGTTTGGCGTATTGTTGCCTCCGTCACCAAAACGTCGGAACTCTCGCACGCAACTGTTTGCCCGATGCCGCATTTGCTCGTCGTTGTGGGGGAAGGCCGCTCCATGGTCTTCTTGCGTTGTAACTACTCAGCTAACCGCTGAAATGCGCCAGCTCTGCGTTCAAAAATGGTCATTTACACTTGTAAACTCACATTTTTTGCCTTGATCTGACACATTTCAGCGGTGATCTGAGCAGTTACCCATGT
>JALULB010000302.1 GCA_027041035.1 Sedimenticola sp.
GTATTCCCATCGGTCGGCCGCGACTGCTGGGTTTCGTACCTCAACCCAGCCTACGCTTTTGAATCGGATTCGATGCCTCGGCCTTGGCTTGAATCGCCGAAGCAATGTTGGGTCAAGCACGGCGCGTCCAACAAAGGTGCTGCAAAGGCTCAATCCCGACAGCCCGTAGGCTGGGTAGAGCGCAGCGAAACCCAGCGCGGCGCCGGTGGCATGCGTATTCCCATCGGTCGGCCGCGACTGCTGGGTTTCGTACCTCAACCCAGCCTACGCTTTTGAATCGGATTCGATGCCTCGGCCTTGGCTTTAATCGCCGAAGCAATGTTGGGCCAAGCGCGGCGCGTCCAACAAAGATGCTAACCGTTGACCTCTCCAGCCAGGTTCGACAGCCGGACGAATCCCTCGATGTCGATCTGTTCGGCGCGGATCGACGGGTCGATGCCGGTGGAGCGGATCTGGTCGGCATTCAGCAAGCCCTTCATATTGTTCAGCAGGGTTTTACGCTTGTGCGCGAACGCCTGGGTCACAAGCTTAGCGAACCCCTCGCGATCGTCGAGCTCGAACCTGGGCGTCTGGCGAGGCGTCAAGCGGACAAAGCTGGAGTCCACCTTGGGTGGCGGATGAAATGCCGCCGGCGCGATGTCGAACAGTCCCTGGATGTCGCAGTCCAGTTGCAGCATCACCGACAAGCGACCCCAGCGCTTGCTGCCGGGCACGGCGGCGATACGCTGTACGACCTCCTTTTGCAGCATGAAATGCATGTCTTCGATGCAGTGCTTGTGCGTCAACAGGTGGAACAGCAACGGGGTCGAGATGTTATAGGGCAGGTTGCCGACGACACGCAGCTTGCGCCCCCCGTCCAGCAGCGCGCAATAATCGAAGCCGAGCGCATCGGCATTGAACAACCTGAACTCGCCGAGCGGCTCGCACTGCTTCTTCAGGTTACTTAGCAGGTCCCGGTCCAGTTCCACCGCGTTCAGCGCGCCGCTGTGCTTGAGCAGCTCGCGGGTAATCGCCCCCTGACCGGGGCCGATCTCCAGCAGGTGCTGGCCCGGCAGGGGTTTGATCGCGGCAACGATGGATGCGATTACCGCTGTATCGCGCAGGAAGTTCTGCCCAAAGCGCTTTCTCGGACGATGGCTCATGACGATGCCGTGGGGTGCGCGCGGATACAAAAAACCGGGCGTTGGCCCGGTTTTCCGTCATTACTGCCGGCGGTCGAGCGCATCAGTCGGAATCGAGGAAGCTGCGCAACTGGTCGGAACGGCTGGGGTGACGCAGCTTGCGCAACGCCTTGGCCTCTATCTGGCGGATACGCTCGCGGGTGACATCGAACTGCTTGCCAACCTCTTCCAGGGTATGGTCGGTGTTCATGTCGATGCCGAAGCGCATGCGCAATACCTTGGCCTCGCGCGAGGTCAGGCCGGAGAGCATGTTCTGCGTCGATTCGCGCAGACCCTCGATGGTGGCCGAATCCACCGGCGACAGCGCGCCGTTGTCTTCGATGAAATCACCCAGGTGCGAGTCTTCGTCGTCGCCGATCGGGGTTTCCATCGAGATCGGTTCCTTGGCGATCTTCAGCACCTTGCGCACCTTGTCCTCGGGCATCTCCATGCGCTCCGACAGCTCCTCCGGTGTCGCCTCGCGGCCCATCTCCTGCAACATCTGGCGGGAGATGCGGTTCAGTTTGTTGATGGTTTCGATCATGTGCACCGGGATGCGGATGGTGCGCGCCTGGTCGGCGATCGAGCGCGTGATGGCCTGGCGAATCCACCAAGTGGCATAGGTCGAAAACTTGTAACCGCGCCGGTACTCGAACTTGTCCACCGCTTTCATAAGACCAATATTGCCTTCCTGGATCAGGTCGAGGAATTGCAGGCCGCGGTTGGTGTACTTCTTCGCGATGGAGATCACCAGCCGCAGATTGGCCTCGACCATCTCCTTCTTGGCGCGGCGTGCCTTGGCCTCGCCGATGGACATGCGGCGGTTGATCTCCTTGATGTCGGCAATGGTGATGCCGGTGAAGGTCTCCATCTCGCTTAGCTTGCGCTGCGCGCGGCGGATCTCGGTTTCGTGCTCGCGCAGCGCGTTGGCCAGCTTCGGCAGTGTCTCGATCTGCTTGTCCAGCCACTCCGGATCGGTTTCGCTCTGCGGAAAGGTACTGATGAAATGCTTGCGCGACATGCCGGCGTAGTCGACGCATAGTCGCAGGCAGATGCGTTCCTGTTCCCGGATCGTGTTGACGCAATTGATCAGCGTACCGGTGAGCTGATGGAAGACCGCCGGAATCAGTTTGAAATCGAGGAAGGCGGCCGAGACCTTCTGCAACGCCGCCTGGTAGGGTTCGTCCTTGTAGGCGTGCTTGCGCCGCAGGCGCAGCCAGGCGTTGACGGCCCTTCTCAGCGCCTTGATATGCTTCGCTGCTTCCTCGGGATCGGGGCCGGTGTTCACTGGTGTATCGTCGTCATCGTCCGAGGTGCTCTTGGCCGCCGGCGGGGTGGGCGTACCGTCGTCGTTCGGATCGATGAAGCCGGAGATGATGTCGGTCAGGCGCAGCTCTCCCTGCTCGTAGCGCTCGAACATGTCGAGCAGTTCGAGTATCGTCGGCGGAAAGGTAGAGACAGCGGCGGATACCTGGCGCAGGCCGTCCTCGATGCGCTTCGCGATCTTCAACTCACCTTCACGGGTGAGCAGTTCGACGGTGCCCATCTCGCGCATGTACATGCGCACCGGGTCGGTGGTGCGGCCGAAATCGGATTCCACCGTGGCCAACGCGGCGGCGGCGGCCTCGGCGGCGTCGTCGTCGGTGGAGATGGCGGCGTCGGTCAGGGTGGCCGCCTCGGGATCCGGGGCGGTTTCATGGACAGAGATGCCCATGTCGTTGATCATCCGGATGATATCCTCGATCTGTTCGGAATCGACGATACCGTCGGGCAGATGATCGTTCACCTCGGCGTAGGTAAGGAAGCCCTGTTCCTTGCCCTTGGCGATAAGTTGTTTAATCTGCGACTGTTTTGCTTGCTGATCCATAATTTCTGCTGGATTACCGGGTATATTGAGGCTGCTTGGGTCGATCGGCCATTATAGCAGTTTGTTGGGGTTATTGCCATGCATGGGTGGCTTTCCGAGAACGGGGCCATAGCGAGTGGACGTGGGATCGAGCCGGATTTTTCATTCGCGCAAGGCGAGATTTCAGCCACATCCAGCTTTTCCACACGCCTGAATCCCTGCAGGCGGGTAGGGCAATGCAGAGGCTATTCCCGACCGCCGGGCTGGTCGCCACGAATCCGCATGCGCAGACGCGCCTTGCGAGCCTTGTCACTGAGACGTTGCAGCGCGCCCCGGAGTTCCGCCGCGATGTCCGCGTTTTCCGGCAGCCCGAGCGGAATCGCGACCAGCTTGCGCACGGCTTTCTCGTTGTCGGTATCGCGGTAGCGTTCCAACAGTTGGGCGACGCTGATATCCGGCTGTTCGCGTGTCTGCTCCAGTAGTTCCAGCAGGAAATTTGCGCCGGGGATGTCGCTGTCCGCCCAGTCGGTGGTCAGTTCCGGGTCGGCGCCGAGCCGCGGGTTTTGCAGCAGCAGGGCGACCGCGAAACGGGTTGCATTGAGTCCTTGTGGCTGGCGCTGGCTCTGGCGCGGGCCGGATCGGCGCGGCGTTTCCTGGGTTCGTGGTCTTGCCGGATGCGGTGTCTGGATGCCGAGCAGATCGTCAAGCCGCTTGTAGAGCAGCTGGCGCAGCAGGCCGGCCGGGAGTTTGTCCAGCAGCGGGCGCAGTTGCTCGGCATAGCGTACCTGACCGTCGGCGCTGTGCAGATCCATGCCGATCGCGCAGTGCTCGAAGAGGTAGTCCGACAGTGGCTGCGCCGAGACCACGCGGGTCTCGAAGGCGTCCTTGCCTTCCTGGCGGATCAGCGTATCCGGGTCTTCGCCATCGGGCAGAAACAGGAAGCGCACCTCCTTGCCATCCTTCAGCAAGGGCAGCAGGTTGTTCAGCGCCTTCCAGGCGGCGTCGCGTCCGGCGCTGTCGCCATCGAAGCAGAAGCAGATCGCCGGCGCATGGCGGAACAGCAGCTCGATATGCTGGGGTGTCGCGGCGGTGCCCAGGGTGGCGACCGCGTAGTCGATGCCAAACTGCGCGAGGGCGACGACATCCATATAGCCCTCGACCACCAGCAGGCGGTCGAGATGGCGCAGCGCCTGGTGCGCCTCGTACAGGCCGTACAATGCCTGGCCCTTGTGGAACAGCGGGGTTTCCGGCGAGTTGAGGTACTTCGGCTTGCCGTCCCCCAGCAGGCGGCCGCCGAAACCGATGATGCGACCGCGTGGGTCACGGATCGGGAACATGATGCGCTCGCGGAACCGGTCGTAGCGCTTGCCCTCTGCCTCGACGATCATGCCGGTATCACGTAACGCCTGGAGCTTCTGGTCGTCTCCGCCGAAATGCGCGAGCAGATTGTCCCAGCCGGGTGGGGCATGGCCGATGCCGAAGCGCGCGCTGATCTCGCCAGACAGGCCGCGCTGTTTCAGGTAGGTGATCGCCGCCGGGTTTTGCCGCAGCCGTGCCCGGTACCAGTCGCCGATTGCCTTCAGCAGTTGGTAGAGCGGGCGGTGGTCCGGTCCTCGGTGGTCGAACTGTTCGTAGGGGATCTCCAGGCCGGCCAGGCCCGAGAGGATCTCGATCGCATCGATGAAGCCGACGCGGTCGTACTCCATCAGAAAGTCGACCGCGTTGCCGTGCGCGCCGCAGCCGAAGCAGTGATAGAACTGTTTCGCCCGGGAAACGGTGAACGAAGGGGTTTTCTCGTCGTGGAACGGGCAGCAGGCGGTGTATTCTTTGCCTGCCTTCTTCAGCGGCACGCGGGTGCCGACGATCTCGACGATATCGCTGCGTTCGATCAGCGTATCGATGAACTGGCGGGGGATTCTGCCGGCCATGCGGGCGTCCGCCCGTTATCCTCAGCCGGCCAGTTTCTGTTTGATCTGGGCGCTGACCTTGCCCATGTCGGCGCGGCCTTCCAGCTTGGGCTTCAATATGCCCATGACCTTGCCCATCTCTTTCATCGAACCGGCGCCGCTGGTCGCGATGGCCTCGTCGATCAACGCGGTGATCTCGTCATCGCCGAGTTGCTCGGGCAGGTAGGTGGCGAGAATATCCAGTTCGAAGGCTTCCTGGTCGGCGAGTTCGTCGCGACCGGCCTGCTGGTACTGCTGCAATGAATCGCGCCGCTGCTTGACCATGCGGTTCAACACGGCGAGTACATCGGAATCGCTCAGCTCGCGGCGCTCGTCGACCTCGACCTGCTTGATCGCCGCGAGGATCAGCCGGATGACGCCGAGACGCGGCTTGTCGCCGCCCTTCATGGCGGCCTTCATGTCGTTGGTTATCTGTTGTTTGAGCATGCCGATAGGCTCAGTATTGACGTTCCCAGCGCCGGTTTTCGCGCGAGACCTTCTTCATGTGGCGTTTCACGGCGGCGGCCGCCTTGCGTTTACGTTCGGCCGTCGGCTTTTCGTAGAATTCACGGCGACGGACCTCGGCGAGAACGCCGGCTTTTTCGCAGGAACGCTTGAAACGACGCATTGCGACTTCGAAGGGCTCGTTTTCTTTAACCTTTACATGGGGCATATCGACTCTCTAAAAAAACACGTGGAACGAAAGGCGCGTAATTCTATAGATATCGCGGGTGAAATGCAAAGCCTGTCGTTGGGTCGGCTCACGGCCGAAGCGGCTTCCCGCTGGATGTGTTTTTCCATCCGCGACGCTGGCATCCGGTGCTTGGCGGGTGAAATCGAGCCGCGTTTATTGTTTAATACGGGGCCGTTCAAACAGGCCCGGTAGCTCAGATGGCGCTTATCGTACAGAAATATGGTGGAACCTCGGTTGGCTCGGTGGAGCGCATTCAAGCCGTGGCGGAGAAGGTCAAGGCCAGCGTCGCGGCCGGCAACCAGATCGTCGTGGTGGTCTCCGCGATGTCCGGAGAGACCAATCGCCTGGTCGAACTCGCGCAAGCGGTCCAGCAACCGCCCAACGAGCGGGAACTGGACGTGCTGCTGTCGACCGGCGAGCAGGTGACGATCGCCTTGCTGAGCATGGCACTGGACGCGCTCGGTCAGCCGGCCTGCTCGTTTACCGGCGCCCAGGTGCATATCCGTACCGACAGC
Organism: Sedimenticola sp.; assembly: GCA_027041035.1. Lineage (GTDB taxonomy): Bacteria > Pseudomonadota > Gammaproteobacteria > Chromatiales > Chromatiaceae > JALSSX01. Next base: position 6,162 of record JALULB010000302.1, read on the forward strand.
GCGCATAACAAGGCGCGTATCCAGGATATCGATGGCGCGCGAGTCAAGACCGCGCTGGATGCCGGCAAGGTCGTCGTCGTCGCCGGTTTTCAGGGCGTCGACGAGCATGGCAACATCACCACCCTCGGGCGCGGCGGCTCCGACACCACGGCGGTCGCCATGGCGGCCGCGTTGAAGGCCGACGAATGTCAGATCTTTACCGATGTCGACGGCGTCTATACGACCGACCCGCGGGTCGAGCCAAAAGCGCGCCGCCTGCGCACCATCACCTTCGAGGAGATGCTCGAAATGGCCAGCCTGGGCTCGAAGGTGTTGCAGATCCGCGCCGTCGAGTTCGCCGGCAAATACGATGTCCCCCTGCGCGTGCTCTCCAGCTTCGAGGAAGGCGAGGGCACCCTGATTACCTTTGAGGATGATCCGACAATGGAAAAGGCCAAGATATCCGGTATCGCGTTCAATCGCGACGAAGCCAAACTGACCATCATGGGCGTGCCCGACCAGCCGGGCGTGGCGCACAAGATCCTCGGACCCGTGGCCGCGCGGAACATCGAGGTCGACATGATCGTGCAGAACATCTCCCAGGACGGCACCACCGATTTCACCTTTACCGTGAATCGTGGTGATTTCACGAAGGCCATGGATATCCTGCGCCGCACCGCCAGCGAACTGGGCGCGCGGGAAGTGGTTGGAGACGACAATATCGTCAAGATCTCGCTGGTTGGCGTCGGCATGCGTTCGCATGCTGGTATCGCCAGCACGATGTTCCAGGCACTGGCGGACGAAGGCATCAATATCTGCCTGATCTCCACATCGGAAATAAAGGTGTCCGTCGTCGTGCAGGAAAAATACCTGGAGCTCGGCGTGCGCGCTCTGCACGAGGCGTTTGGTTTGGCCGAGGGGTGAGGCTTGGCGGCGTTTTCGCCCGCTTGCCGGGCGAAGCCTGAAATCCGCGCGGTGGATACAAAAATTTCCATTGGAATGTGACGCAGGTTTTGTAGAAAATCTGTTTTGTTAAATCCTGTAATGCTGCTAGAATCCTGCCTTTCTTCGATGCGTGGGCATCGGGGGACGGCTTGGTTGAGTCACGCGCCTGTTGATGGATGTCCGCAGGACGTGGATAATATAAAGAGGAACTAAAGGAAATGTTGATTCTAACGCGCAGGGTTGGTGAAACCCTTATGATCGGTGATGAAGTAAGCGTTACCGTACTGGGTGTAAAAGGTAATCAGGTACGTATCGGTGTGAATGCGCCGCGAGAGGTCGCGGTACACCGTGAAGAGATATTCGAACGTATCAAGCAAGAGCAGGCGCAGCAAGAACAGGCGCAAGCCGGCGGCAACGCTGCCGAAAGTGAAAGCGAAGGCGAAGACAAGGCTTGATACGATTGGATTTGCAGTATCCGGAGGGATGGCCGAGCGGCTGAAGGCGCTCCCCTGCTAAGGGAGTATGGGGTTAATAGCTCCATCGAGGGTTCGAATCCCTCTCTCTCCGCCATACACAGAAAAACCGCCCATTGGGCGGTTTTTCTGTGTATGGCGGAGAGAGAGGGATTCGAAC
>JALULB010000303.1 GCA_027041035.1 Sedimenticola sp.
ACGCTTCAGCTCGCGCTGGACGGCCTCGACGATCAGCGCGTCGTCCCACACCGAGACAAAGGTCTTGATCGGATGCCGCGCGACCGGCGGCGTGGCGATCACCGACAGGTCGCGCATGCCGGACATCGCCATGTTCAGGGTGCGCGGGATCGGTGTCGCGGTCAGGGTCAGGATGTCGACCTGGCTGCGCAGGCTCTTCAGGCGCTCCTTGTGGCGCACGCCGAAGCGGTGTTCCTCGTCGATGATGACCAGGCCGAGATCCTTGTACTGGATGTCCTTGCCGAGCAGTTTATGCGTGCCGACGAGGATGTCGATGTCGCCGCTTTTCAGTCCGGCGCTTATCGTCTTGACCTCCTTTGCCGAACGGAAGCGTGACAGGCTCTCGATCTTGAACGGCCAGTCGGAGAAGCGGTCGAGAAAGTTCTGGTAATGCTGTTCCACGAGCAAGGTGGTAGGCGCCAGTACCGCCACCTGTTTGCCGCCATTCGCGGCGACGAAGGCGGCGCGCATCGCCACCTCGGTCTTGCCGAAGCCGACATCGCCGCAGACGACGCGATCCATCGGTCGCGGCGCCCGCATGTCGTCGATCACCGCCTGGATGGCGCTGGCCTGGTCCGGGGTTTCCTCGAACTCGAAGGCGGCGGCGAAGGCGGCGTATTCCTGCTCGTTCAAGCGAAAGGCATGGCCGCGATTGGCTTCGCGCCGGGCGTAGATGTCGAGCAGTTCGGCGGCGACATCGTGCGCCTTTTGCGTCGCCTTGCGTTTGATCTTTTCCCATTGATCGCCACCGAGCTTGTGCAATGGCGCGCTGTCCGGCGAGGCGCCGGCGTAGCGGCTGATCAGGTGGAGCGACGAAACCGGCACGTAGAGTTTGTCGCCGCGCGCGTATTCCAGCGTCAGGAACTCGGTCTCGGCGCCGCCGACAGCCAGTTTTTGCAGCCCGAGATAGCGTCCGACGCCGTGATCCTCGTGTACCACCGGCGCGCCGATATGCAGTTCGGTGAGGTTGCGAACGACCTGATCGCTGTCGGCCTCGCGACGCTTGCGCCGGTTGGGCTGGCGCACCCGCTGGCCGAGCAGCTGGGTCTCGGTGATGATGGCGAGATGCTGGTCGTTGAACCAGATGCCTTCCTCCAGCGGCGCGATGGTGATCGCCAGGGCTTCGTCGCCATCCAGAAACGCCTGCCAGTCGTCGTACACCCGGGGATGGATGTCGAAGCCCTTCAAGGCATCCAGCAGATGCTCGCGACGACCGGCGGTTTCGGCGGTGAACAGGATGCGACCGCTGAAATCGCGTATCGCGTCCTGTAGCGCGCCGGCGGGCCGCGTGGCGCGCGCCTGGAACGGCAGGGCCGGGGGCATGCGCGTGCCGAGATTGGCGATGTCGGCGTAGCCCTTGTCGCGCGCGGCGATCTCATGGCGGCGAAACTGGATCGCCTGCCCCTGCTTCAAGCGGCCGATCAACTCGTCGGTGTTCAGGTACAGCTGTCGTGGCGGCAGCAGTGGGCGTTCGATGTCGTGGCGGCGCTGTTCGTGGCGCGAGTCGACTTCGTCGATGAACGCGGCGGCCAGCGATTGGGCGTCGTCCGGGAACAGCGTCAGGTGCTCCTCCGGCAGGTAATCGAACAGCGTCGCGGTCTTTTCGTGGAACAGCGGCAGATAGTATTCCAGGCCGCCCGGCGTCATGCCCTCGCTGACATCGCGATAGATCAGGCTGCGCGATGGGTCGCCCTCGAACTGTTGGCGGTAGTTGGAGCGGAAGCGGGCGATGGCTTCCTCGTCCAGCGGAAATTCGCGCGCCGGCAGCAGTTCGATGCGTTCGATCTTCTCCAGGGAGCGTTGTGTTTCCGGATCGAACAGGCGGATGGTGTCTATCTCGTCGTCGAACAGGTCGATGCGGAAGGGTGTCTCGCTGCCCATCGGGAACAGATCCAGCAACGCGCCGCGCACCGCGAACTCGCCGTGACTCATGACCTGCGAGACGCATTGATAGCCGGCCGATTCCAGACGCCGGCGCATGCTGTCCAGCTCCAGCCGGTCGCCGCGTTCCATCAGCAGCGCATGCTGTTCGACGAAGCTGCGCGGGCACAGGCGTTGCGCGAGTGTCGCCAGCGGCGCGACCAGCACGCCGCGTTTCAGCGATGGCAGGCGGTGCAAGGTGCTGAGGCGTTCCGAAACCAGCTCGGGCAGTGGCGAGAAAACGTCGTAGGGCAGGGTTTCCCAGTCGGGAAAGCCGAGTACCGGAAGTCGATCGCCGAGGAAGAATCGCAGTGCCGCCGAGAGTATGTTCGCCTGGTGGACATCCGGTGTCGCGACGCACAGCAGTCGTTCCGAGGCGCGCGCCGCCTCGGCGACCGCCAATGCCAGGCTGTCGCCATGCAATTGCCCCCATTGCAGACGTTCGTCGGGTTTTCGCGGGATAGGGAGATTGTTCATAAGGCGCGTGATTTTGTAACTACTCAGCATAGCCGTTTAAAACATGGGTAACTGCTCAGATCGCCGCTGAAATGCGTCAGATCAAGGCAAAAAATGTGAGTTTACAAGTGTAAATGACCATTTTTGAACGCGGAGCTGGCGCATTTCAGCGGTTAGCTGAGTAGTTACGTGATTTTCGCATATCGGGCAGGGTGGGGCGAGGGAATGACGCGCCTCGCGGGGTATAATCCGACTATCGTAACCACGACAAGGGGCAAGATGATGGATCCTGAACTGCTGATCAACGGTATCTCCCGGGAGATACTCGCCACGTTGAAGGCCATGGCCAAGGCGAAGACGCCGGAAGAACGCCTGATGTACAGTGAAACGGTAAAGAACCTGAGTGATTCGTTCGGTTCGATTCTCGGGATATTGAGCGATATGGCGGTCTTCGGCGACGAGGATTCGTCGTTGCCGTTTTAACCCGGAAAACTCATGAGTTTTCCGGGTTAACCATCAAGCCCTTCCAGCGCCCACGCCGCGTGAACCTGATGAAGGTCATGGCCGTGATGCTGATCACTGGCCTGACGCTCACTGCCTGGGGTTTTTACTTGGCGGTGTTCACCCGTCTGGCCAGCGAAGGCGGCATCGGCGGGCTGTTCACCATCGTGTCGTTGATCACCCTGGGTTTACTGCTGCTGATTCCGGCAAAGGTCTACATCATTATCCGGCTGACCTCGCGAAAACCGCCGCTCAAGCCGGAATAGTGGGCGGTCCGACTCAGGCCAGGCGGTCGTCGGCGATGTGGTAGTCCGGGTCTTCGCTGCGATTCACCTCGACCAGATCACCGGCCTTGTCCAGCAACAAGGTGCATTCCGGACTCAGGTGACGCAGATGCAGGTGCTTGCCGGCACGCAGATAGCGTTCGGCGAGCGAGTCGATCGCCTCGATCGCGGAGTGGTCGTAGACGCGCGCCTTGGCGAAATCGACGATCACCTCATCCGGATCCTCCTTCGGCGTGAACAGGTCGGCAAAGGTCTGGATGGAGCCGAAGAACAGCGGTCCGCTGAGTTCGTAGATCTTGGTATCACCTTCCATGCGGGTCGTCGCCAGCATGTGTTTTGCGTGCTCCCAAGCGAACACCAGCGCCGATACGATGACGCCGACGATCACCGCAATCGCCAGATCGGCGACCACTGTGATGGTCGCGACGATGATGATGACGAGGATGTCCGCCGTCGGCACGCGACCGATCATGCGAAAACTGGCCCATTCGAAGGTCGCCAGCACGACCATGAACATCACCCCGACCAACGCGGCCACCGGGATGATCTCGATCAGTCCCGAGCCGACCAGGATGAAGGTCAGCAGGAACAGTGCGGCGGCGATGCCGGACAGCCGGCCACGGCCGCCCGAGTTGATGTTGATCAGGCTCTGGCCGATCATCGCGCAGCCACCCATCGCGCCAAACACGCCGTTGACCGCGTTCGCCACGCCCTGGCCGATGCACTCCTGGTTGCCGCGCCCGCGGGTCTCGGTCAACTCGTCGATCAGCGACAGGGTCAGCAGTGACTCGATGAGGCCAACGGCGGCGAGGATCAGCGAGTACGGCAGGATGACCTTCAGCGCGTTCCAACTGAGCGGCACGTCGGGCAGATGGAAGGCCGGCAGGCCGGCGGCGATGGTCGCGTTTGGGTCGCCGGACAGCTCGCGCAGCACGTCCTGTACCGTGCGCGTATCCAGGTTGAACACCAGCACCAAGCCGGTGACCACCAGAATCGCCGCCAGCGAAGCCGGGATTGCGGTGGTCAGGCGGGGCAGGAAATGGATGATCGCCATGGTCAGCGCGACCAGGCCGAGCATGATCCACAACTGCTGGGCGGGCAGCCACACCATGCCATGCTCGCCGCTGGTCTGAAACTGCCGTAACTGAGCAAGAAAGATCACGATCGCCAGACCGTTGACGAATCCGAGCATCACCGGGTAGGGCACCAGGCGGATGAACTTGCCCAGATGCAGCACGCCAGCGAGGATCTGGAACACACCGGCAAGCAACACGGCGGCGAACAGGTATTCGATGCCGTGTTGCGCGACCAGCGACACCATGACCACCGCCATCGCGCCGGTGGCGCCGGAGATCATCCCCGGGCGGCCGCCGATCAACGCGGTGATCAGGCCCATGATGAAGGCCGCGTACAGTCCCACCAGCGGCGCCACGCCGGCGACAAAGGCAAAGGCGATGGCTTCCGGCACCAGCGCCAGCGCGACGGTCAGACCGGACAGCACATCGTTCTTGACGCAGGTTTTGCCGGGACAGGTGAGCTGGAACATTAGAATACCAAAATATACTGAAAAACGAGGGCCGCGTATTCTAGCAGACTGTCGGACCCGGGGGTAATCCGCCGTGGCGGCGCGGCGTGTATCCTGGTGGCCGGGCGCTCGTGGCGGTAAAGTTCGCCGCCTCCAGGCCGCCAAGCGGTGTGTGAGCATCTTTTCAGGCAAAGGCGACCCGCGCATGCTTTTCCGTTATCCACAGTCCACGGAGGCGTCTCCATGCCCAGCATCCTGAGCATCGGCGTCAGCGGCCTGAATGCGTCGAAACGCGCGCTGACCACGACCGGCCACAATATCGCCAACGTGAATACCGAGGGCTACAGCCGCCAGCGTGTCATCGACGGCACGCGCGAACCGGAACGCAGCGGTGCCGGCTGGCAGGGCACCGGGGTGCGCACCACCTCGATCGAGCGCGCGTACAATGAGTTTGTCGTATCCCAGGTGCGTTCGACCAACTCCACCGCCTCGGAGCTGGCGACCTATTCGTCCTATGCGAACGCGATCGACGATGTCTACGCCGATCCGGCGGTTGGCCTGGCGCCGGTGGTACAGGACTTCTTCAACGCGGCGCAGGGCGTGGCGGACGATCCATCGTCGGTGGCCTCGCGGCAGTTGATGTTGTCGAACGCGCGGACGATGGTCGACCGCTTCCATTACCTGGATGCGCGCAACAACGATCTGCGCGGTCAGATCGATCGTGACATGGATAACGCGGTCGACAGTATCAACAGCCTGGCGGAGAATATCGCCCAGATCAACGCGGCGATCATCGATGCCCGCGCCGGCAGCAACAACCGGCCGCCGAACGATCTGCTCGACCAGCGTGACCAGATGCTCGACACGCTGTCCCAACAGGTCGACATCACTGCGTTCGAGCAGGACGACGGCGCGATGAATGTGTTCATCGGCAACGGCCAGACGTTGGTGATCGGCAGCGATTCCCGTACCCTGGAGACCCGCGCGAATGCGCTGGACCCGAGCAGGAAAGAGGTCGTCTATGCCGACGGCAGCGCGGCCGGGCAGGTGATCAGCGGCGCGCTGAACGGCGGTGAACTGGGCGGCATGCTGCGTTTTCGCGGCGAGTTGCTGGACACCAGCCAGAACCAGCTCGGGCTGATCGCGATGGGGATCGCCGAGCGGGTCAACCAGCAGCAGAATCTCGGTCTGGATCTGAATGGCTTGTTCGGCGCGGACTTCTTCACGCCGGCGACGATCCCGACGAGTAACGCCACGACGAATACCGGAACCGGCAGCGTCACCGCCAATCTGACGGATGTCAACGATGTCGTACCGAGCGACTACGCGTTGCGTTACGACGGTGCGTTTCAGTATTCGCTGATCCGCCTGTCCGACAACACCACGACGACGATCAATACCGGTGGCGGTTCACCCTACGTTACCGCGCCGATCGATGGCTTTACCCTGAGCATCACGAATGGCGCGGCGGTCGGCGACAGTATGCTGATCCAGCCGACCCGACAGGCGGCGGATCATATCGATCTGTTGCTGAACGATACCAGTCAGATCGCGGCGGCCGCGCCATTGCGCGCCGCCGAGGCAACCGATGTCAACGGAAATCCGTTGAACAGCGGCAACGCGGCGATCACCCAGCCGGCCACCAGCAGCACGACCAATCTGCCGCTTGCCGGTGTCGGCGGCGACATCACGTTGACCTTCGATCCGAATGCCGGCGGTGCCGGTATCCCGGGCTTCAACGTCAGCGGTGGCCTGACCACGACGCTGCTCTACGATCCGGCCACGGACGCGGCGGGCAAGACCTTCACCCTGGCGAGTCGCGGTGGCGCCGAGTTTCAACTCAGCGGCATGCCGGCCGTCGGCGACGCCTTCGTCATTGCCGACAACAGCGCCGGCAACGGCGACAATCGCAACGCGCTGGCGCTGGCCGGCCTGCAGGGCGCCAAGAGCCTGCTCGGCGGCAGCGCCAGTTTTCAGGATGGTTATGCCCGGTTGGTATCGGATGTCGGCACCAAGGCGCGCCACTCGGAGATCAACGCGGAATCCCAGCGTGGCCTGCTGCGCCAGGCTCAGGCCCAGCGGGAGGAGATATCCGGCGTGAACCTCGATGAGGAAGCGGCCAATCTGCTGAAGTATCAGCAGGCCTACCAGGCGTCGGCGCAGGTCATCAGCGCCGCGCAAACCCTGTTCGATACGCTGCTTGCCGCTACCAGGAGATAGTCATGCGCATATCCACCGCCTTTATCTTTCAACGTGGCGCCAATGCCATACAGGAAAAGAGCGCTCAATTGAGTCGCTCGCAGGCGTACATCGCGGCGGGTAAAAAGGTGCTCAGCCCGTCGGACGACCCGGCAGCCGCCGCGCGCATCCTGGATCTGAACGGTTTCATCGATACCGCCGAGCAATACCAGAGCAATATCGGTACACTGAAATCCCGCCTGGAGTTGCAGGAATCGACCCTGGATGGCGTCGCCAACGTGTTGCAGCGCGCTCATGAACTGGCGGTGCAAGGCAACAACGACACCGTCGGCCCGGAAGGACGGGCCGCGATCGCCGACGAGATCGATGTGTTGAACGACCAACTGCTGTCGCTGGCGAACACCCGCGACGCGAATGACGAGTACCTGTTTTCCGGCTTCCAGCGCGACGCCCAGCCGTTCACCCGCGCCGGCGCGACCTTCACCTATAACGGCGATCAGGGACAGCGCGAGCTACAGATTGCCGCCGACCGACGCGTCGCCGACGCGAGCAACGGTTTCGATACCTTTATGAAGATCCCGGCCAGCGGCGGGGGGTTCCAGGATGCCTTCACCACCTTGCGGAAGCTCAGCGACGATCTGCGCGCCGACAGCACGGTATCGGCCAGCATCGACGACATCCAGTTGGCGCTGGACAACACCTTGCGCATACGCACCAAGGGTGGCGCAGGATTGAACACCGTGATCGGTCAGCAGGATGTGAACGAGGGCTTTCTGGTGTCGATGAAAGCGCGCCTGTCGGAAGAAGAGGATCTGGACTACGCCGAGGCCCTGACGCAATATCAGCAGGACCTGCTCGCCTTGCAGGCCGCGCAGCAATCGTTCGTGAAGATACAGAACCTGTCGTTGTTCAACTATCTGCAATAGCGCGTGGTGAATCCGCCACGCCTGATCCGCGCCGTCAGAGAACCCTCATCCGCTGCGCTAAACCCGGGATTTGCCGCTCGGGGCCACGCAAACCGTCTGTCGCGATCTGTCTCTGTCCGTGATCGCGGCGGCAAGCGACTTGAAAAAAACGCCGGCTGCCGCTAAGCTAGCGCGCTCGATTGATTTCCCTTGGATTTGGAGGACAACCCGATGCGTCAGCCGCTGGTCGCCGGAAACTGGAAGATGAATGGTTCGCGCGCCTCGGTCGCGACCCTGCTGGATGGGCTGAAGGCTGGCGTCGGCGAGGTTCGTAACGCGGAAATGGCGGTCTGCCCTCCTTTTATCTATATCCCTCAGGTTCAGGAAGCGTTGCGGGGAACCGCGATTTCCTGGGGTGGGCAGGACGTATCGACCGAGGCATCGGGTGCGTTCACCGGTGAAATCTCGGCGGCCATGCTGCTCGATTTCGGCTGCACCTATGCGATCGTCGGGCATTCCGAGCGGCGCACCTTGCATGGCGAGAGCGACGAGTTGGTGGCGAAAAAATTCGCCGTGGCACGCGCCGCTGGACTGAAGCCCATCCTGTGCATTGGTGAAACGCTGGAAGAGCGCGAACAGGGCATCACCGAACAGGTCTGCGCGCGGCAACTCGACGCGGTGATCGAGCTCGAGGGTGTCGCGGCGCTGGCGGATGGCGTTATCGCCTATGAGCCGGTATGGGCGATCGGTACCGGTAAGGTTGCCAGTCCCGAGCAGGCTCAGGATGTGCATGCGTTCATTCGCGGCAGGGTCGCGGCTTTGGATAACGCGGTGGCGGAAGGTCTGCGCATCCTCTATGGCGGCAGCATGAAGCCGGGCAATGCCGCGGAATTGCTCGCCAAGCCGGATATCGATGGTGGCCTGATCGGCGGTGCATCGTTGAAGGCGGAAGATTTTCTCGGTATTGGCCTGGCGGCCAACTGACTCTTAAACTTCGGATAACTTGATGCAAACGATTCTTGTAGTCATCCATCTGGTGCTGGCCCTGGGTGTCATCGGCCTGGTGCTGATTCAGCATGGCAAGGGCGCCGATGCGGGCGCGGCGTTCGGTAGCGGGGCTTCGGCCACGGTGTTCGGTGCGCAGGGCGCGGGTTCATTCCTGAGTCGCGCCACGGCTCTGCTGGCGACGGCGTTTTTCCTGACCAGTCTGGCGCTTGCGTATTACGCGATGCAAACGCGGACGCAGGGCGGTTTGATGGACGTGTCGGATGACGGCGTCGGCATCCGGCCATTGGAGAAGCCTGTCGAAGCGCCCGCCGCTTCCGATGTTCCGTTGGCTGTTCCGCCGGTAGAAGCGCCGGCCGCCAAGAATGGCGCCCCGGTTTCCGACCTTCCTTCGATCCCGGTGGGAGACAAATAGTTTATTAGCCGATGTGGTGGAATTGGTAGACACGCCGTCTTGAGGGGGCGGTGGCGCGAGCCGTGCCGGTTCAAGTCCGGCCATCGGCACCAAATCAGTGGAACGGTATTCGGGGTTTTCCCGGATACCGTTTTTTTATGAGCCTAGCAAATCAAGCTAAGTAATTGAATATAAAGGGCTTGGTCGGAATTATCCAGCTTGACACATAGCTGCTCGCTGACATAGACTTTTGCCTTCGGATTCCGCTGGAGCGGGTTCGCCCTGACCGACCTGGTCGTGTTGGATGGTGGATTTTAACGGATTCCACATAGAGAGATAACGAGCAGACCGCCAACGGTACTGCTCAGTTTGGGGGAGCTATGCTGGAAGGCTATTTGCCTATACTCGTATTCCTTGGTGTCGGTACCTTTATCGGCGCCGCGGCAATCGCTATCGGCTTCATTATGGGTCCGCATCGGCCGGACAGTGAAAAACTCTCGCCTTACGAATGCGGCTTCGAGGCCTTCGAAGACACCCGCATGAAATTCGATGTGCGCTATTACCTGGTCGCCATCCTGTTCATCATCTTCGATCTGGAGATAGCTTTTTTGTTTCCGTGGGCCGTCGTGCTGGAGAAGATCGGTGTCGTCGGCTTGGTGGCAATGGCCGTGTTCCTCGGTATTCTGGTCATTGGTTTCATTTATGAATGGAAGAAAGGAGCGCTGGAATGGGAGTAGAAGGGCTGCTCGAAAAAGGTTTCGTCACGACATCGGCCGACAAGCTCATCAACTGGGCGAGAACCGGTTCGATGTGGTCGATGACCTTCGGTCTGGCTTGCTGCGCGGTCGAGATGATGCACGCGGCGGCCTCCCGCTATGACCTTGATCGCTTCGGCATGATCTTTCGTCCGAGTCCGCGTCAGTCCGACGTGATGATCGTCGCTGGCACGCTGGTCAACAAGATGGCTCCGGCGTTGCGTAAGGTCTACGACCAGATGGCCGAACCGCGCTGGGTGATTTCGATGGGTTCTTGCGCCAATGGCGGTGGTTACTACCACTACTCCTACGCCGTGGTGCGCGGTTGCGACCGTATCGTGCCGGTCGACATCTATGTGCCGGGTTGTCCGCCGACGGCCGAGGCCCTGGTCTACGGCATCATCCAGTTGCAGAACAAGATCAAACGCACCAACACGATTGCGCGTTAGGACGAGAGCATGACGAGCACACCCGAAGAACGTCTGGATGATCTGAGCGCGGCGCTGACAGAGGTGCTCGGCGAATTCGATACCTCGTTGCAGCGTGCCCTCGGTGAATTGACGCTAACGGTGCCGCGTGCCGACTGGTCGCGAGTGGCGCCGATGCTGCGCGATCACGAAGATCTGTTGATGGAGGAATGCATCGATGTCTGCGGCGTCGACTACGCGGGCTATGGTGAATCCGAGTGGGAGACGCATGCGTCGGGCGTGGGCTTCAGTCGCGCGGTGGAACGTCATGCATCCTTCGGTCAACTGGATACCGATCGCTTTGCCGTCGTCTATCATCTGCTCTCGGTGACACGCAACGTGCGTCTTCGGGTGAAGGTGTTCGTCGATGAGACCGATCCGATCGTGGACTCCATGGTCGACGTCTGGGCTGGTGTCAACTGGTTCGAGCGCGAGGCCTTCGATCTGTATGGCATTCTGTTCAGTGGTCATCCCGATCTGCGCCGCATCCTGACGGACTACGGTTTTATCGGCCACCCCTTCCGCAAGGATTTTCCGCTTACCGGCGAGGTTGAAATGCGCTATGACCCGGAGCTGCGTCGCGTGGTTTACGAACCGACGCGAATCGACCCGCGTGTTCTGACACCGAAAGTCATACGTCATTCACAGTCGGAGGCCACTCCGTTGGTGGATGCCGCCGAGCCCGAAGGGGATGGCGACGATGCCTGAGATCCGTAACTACACCCTGAATTTTGGTCCGCAGCACCCGGCGGCGCATGGCGTGTTGCGCCTCGTGCTGGAGATGGACGGCGAGGTTATAGAACGCGCGGATCCGCATGTCGGTCTGTTGCATCGTGGTACCGAGAAGCTCGCCGAATCCAAGCCGTACAATCACAGCATCGGCTACATGGATCGTCTCGATTATGTCTCGATGATGTGCAGCGAGCACGGCTATGTATTGGCAATAGAGAAATTACTCGGTATCGAGGCGCCACTGCGCGCCCAGTACATCCGTGTGATGTTCGACGAGATCACGCGCATCCTGAATCATCTGATGTGGCTGGGCACGCACGCGCTGGATGTCGGCGCGATGACGGTGTTTCTCTACTGCTTCAGGGAGCGCGAGGATCTGATGGATTGCTACGAGGCGGTCTCCGGCGCGCGCATGCATGCAACCTATTACCGCCCCGGTGGCGTGTATCGCGATCTTCCCGAGCAGATGCCCAGCTTCACGTCGAGCAATCTGAAGAACGACAGCAAGCTGGAACGCTTGAACGCCAACCGGCAGGGTTCGTTGCTCGATTTCATCGAGGATTTTACCAACCGCTTCCCCGGTTATATCGATGAATACGAAACCCTGTTGACGGACAACCGTATCTGGAAGCAGCGCACCGTCGATATCGGCGTGGTGACGCCCGAGCGTGCCAAGCAGCTTGGTTTCAGCGGGCCGATGATTCGCGGCTCCGGTATCGCCTGGGATCTGCGTAAGAAACAGCCCTACGAAGTTTACGATCGCGTCGATTTCGATATCCCGATCGGGCGTAATGGCGATTGTTACGACCGCTACCTGGTGCGCGTCGAGGAGATGCGCCAATCGAATCGCATCATCCGGCAATGCGTGGAGTGGCTGCGCGCCAACCCGGGTCCGGTGATGCTGGAAGATCACAAGATCACGCCACCGAAGCGTGTCGAGATGAAGGATGACATGGAATCCCTGATCCATCATTTCAAGCTGTTCACCGAAGGCTACTGCCCGCCGGCCGGCGAGGTTTACGCGGCCGTCGAGGCGCCGAAGGGCGAGTTTGGTTGCTACATCATTTCGGACGGCGCGAACAAACCCTTTCGCTTGAAGATTCGCGCGCCGGGTTTCGCGCATATCTCGGCGATGAACGAGATGACCAAGGGCCACATGCTGGCCGATGTGGTGGCGGTGATAGGCACCATGGACGTGGTATTTGGCGAGATCGACCGGTAAACAGACGATGAATGCAGCAACTGACAAGAATAGCCTGTTTGACGCGCGGATCCGCGCGGAGATCGACCACTGGATCGCCAAGTATCCGCCCGAGTGGAAGCAGGGCGCCTGCATGGCCGCGTTGCGTATCGTGCAGGATGCCAATGGTGGTTGGCTGAGCAACGAGTTGATGGATGATGTTGCCAGCTATCTGGACATGCCGCCGATCGCCGTCTACGAAGTGGCCACCTTCTATTCGATGTATGAGCTGAAGCCGGTCGGCAAGCACAAGGTGTGTGTTTGCACCAATGTTTCGTGCATGCTGAACGGTTGTGACCGCATTGTCGAACATCTTGAAGGCCGCCTCGGCATCAAGTTCGGCGAGGTCACCGAGGACGGACGATTTTCCCTCAAGGAAGTCGAGTGTCTGGGGGCCTGTGGTGGCGCGCCGATGCTTCAGATTGGCAATAAATACTATGAGAATCTGACCCCCGAACTGGTCGATTCCATTCTGGACGGACTGGAGTAAGCATGGCAAACGAGGTCTGTTTCCGCACCTTGCACCGCGATCGTTCGTGGACGCTGGAGGTGTACGAGTCCGAGGGTGGCTACGAGGCGCTGAAGAAGGTGCTCGCGGGTGACTGGTCGCCCGCCGAGGTCGTCGATCTGGTGAAGAAGTCCGGCCTGCGTGGCCGCGGTGGCGCGGGTTTCCCGACCGGGATAAAGTGGAGCTTCATCAGTCGCGACATGCCGGGCGACAAGTATATCGTGTGTAACTCGGATGAAGGCGAACCGGGCACGTTCAAGGACCGGGATATCCTGCGTTATAACCCGCATGCGTTGATCGAAGGCATGATCATCGCCGGCTATGTAATCAACGCGGTGGCGGGTTACAACTATATTCGCGGCGAGTTCTGGGAGCCTTATGAGCGTTTCGAGGCGGCGCTGGAAGAAGCGCGTCAGGCCGGCTATCTGGGCAAGGATATCCTGGGTAGCGGTTATGACTACGATCTGCATACCCATCTCGGCGCCGGCGCGTATATCTGCGGCGAGGAGACCGCGCTGCTGGAATCCATCGAGGGCAAGAAGGGTCAGCCGCGTTTCAAGCCGCCGTTTCCCGCGCAGTTCGGCCTGTTTGGACGACCGACAATCATCAATAACACGGAAAGCCTGGCTTCCATTCCGGACATACTGCGCCAGGGGCCGGACTGGTTTCGTGAACTGGGCGTCGAGAACAGCGGAGGCAGCAAGCTGTTTTCGGTTTCCGGCAACGTGAACCGACCGGGCAATTTCGAGGTGCCACTGGGTACCTCGTTTGCCGAATTGCTGGAGATGGCCGGTGGGGTTACCGAGGGCCGCAAGCTGAAGGCGGTGATTCCAGGCGGTTCATCGGCGCCAGTGATTCCAGGCGAACAGATGATGGATCTGAACATGGATTACGATGCCATCCAGAACGCGGGTTCGATGCTGGGTTCGGGCGCGGTGATCGTGATGGACGACAGCAATTGCATGGTGAAGGTGCTGGATCGCATGTCCTACTTCTATCACGAGGAATCCTGCGGCCAATGCACGCCCTGTCGTGAAGGCACGGGCTGGCTGTACCGCGTGGTGCATCGTATCGAGACCGGTCGTGGTCGGCAGGAGGATCTGGATCTGCTCGACGATGTCGCCGCGCGTATCGCCGGACGCACGATCTGCGCCCTGGGTGACGCGGCGGCGATGCCGGTGCAGGGGATGCTGAAACATTATCGCGATGAATTCCAGTATCACATCGACCACAAGAAATGCATGGTGGGAGCTGGCGGCTGATCGAGGCTGACCGGAGAGAAACAAAAGCATGTCGGATAAAAAGGTCACAATCGAGGTCGATGGGCGAAAGCTTGAGGCGATCGCCGGGCAGATGCTCATCGAGGTCACCGATGCCGCGGGCATCGAGGTGCCGCGCTTCTGCTACCACAAGAAGCTGTCCATCGCGGCGAACTGCCGGATGTGCCTGGTGGAGGTGGAAAAGGCGCCGAAACCGCTGCCCGCCTGCGCCACGCCGGTGATGGATGGCATGGTGGTGAAGACCCGTTCTCCGTTGGCGATACAGGCACAGCAGGGCACGATGGAATTCCTGTTGATCAATCATCCGCTGGATTGTCCGATCTGTGATCAGGGTGGCGAATGCGAGTTGCAGGACGCCGCCATCGGTTATGGAAATGACACCTCGCGTTACGTGGAAGTGAAGCGGGTGGTGAAGGACGAGGATATCGGCCCGCTGATCGAAACCGAGATGACGCGTTGCATCCATTGCACGCGCTGCGTGCGTTTCGGCGCCGAGATTGCCGGTATCCGCGAGTTGGGCGCGACCGGCCGTGGCGAGCACATGCGCATCGGCACCTATGTCGGGACGACGGTCACCTCGGAGATGTCTGGTAATGTCATCGACCTGTGTCCGGTGGGGGCATTGACCGCGAAGCCGTCGCGCTACCAGGCGCGTGCCTGGGAACTGACCCAGGCGAACGCGATCGCGCCGCACGATTCCGTTGGCTCCAATGTGCATCTGCACCTGCGTCGTGGCCAGGTGATGCGCGCGGTGCCAGCCGACAACGAAAGCATCAATGAAACCTGGATATCGGATCGTGACCGCTTCGCCTATCAGGGGCTGTCCGCCAAGGGTCGCGCGACCCAGCCATTGGTAAGAGAGAACGGCGTCTGGCGTCCGATCGAGTGGAGTGACGCTCTGGCGCTCGCGGCGGAGAAGCTAAAGGACGCGGGGGCGGAAGCCAACACGCTCGCCGCGCCGCATGCGACATTGGAAGAACTCTTCCTGTTGCGCAAGCTGATGGCCGGCCTGAATGCCCCAAGTCTCGATTATCGACTCCGGCAGGCTGATTTTCGCGCGAACCCGGCAGTGCCGGGCTATGGTCTGTCGATCGCGGATATCGAAGGCTTGGATGCTGCCTTGTTGATTGGCTCGAACCCGCGCAAGGATCTTCCAATCATCAATCATCGCCTGCGCAAGGCCGCCCTGAACGGCGCCGATGTGATGGTGCTGAATCCGATCGATTACGAATTCAACTATCCACTGCACGGCGCCATGATCACGTCGCCGGCGAATATGCTATCCACGCTGGCCGGGGTCGCGCGTGCCGTGGGTGCTTCCGCCGATGGCGCGATCGGTGAGTTGATCGGTAACGCGGCCGAGAACGATGAGGCCGCTCGGATCGCCACGCAGTTGAAGGCAGCGGAAAAAGCCTGGGTGGCTGTCGGTGCGTTGGCCGAGGCGCATCCGGATTATGCGCTATTGCAGGCGATCGCCTCGGCGATCGCGGAGGCCAGCGGCGCTGTATTCGGATTTCTGCCAATGGCCTCGAATTCGGTCGGCGCGGCGCTTGCCGGTTGTGTACCGATGGATGGCGGTTTGAATGCCATGCAACAGTTGTCCCAGCCGGGCAAGACCAGCATGCTGCTGGACATCGAGCCGGCCTATGATTGCCTGAATCCCGCCCAGGCGATGCGTACACTCGACGAAACCGCTTTCGTCATTGCGATCAGCAGTTTCGCCAGTGAATCCCTGAAGGCCTGTGCCGATCTCATCCTGCCGATGGCGGCATTTGCCGAAACCTCTGGCACCTTCGTCAATGGCGAGGGCACTTGGCAGCGCTTCGACGGTTGTGTCCGGCCGCTCGGCGAGGCGCGTCCGGGATGGAAGATTCTACGCGTGCTCGGCACCCTGCTCGAGTTCGAGGGCTTCGATTACGAGAGTCCGGCGCAGGTGCATGACGAGCTTCGCGCGGCGATCGGTGATCGCGGTATCGACAATTCACTCGACGGTCCGGGCGATGCCGAACTCTGGCGGCCGAAGGGCATGCAACGCGTTGGCGATGTTCCGATCTACCGTATCGATGCGCTGACGCGTCGGGCCACGGCGTTGCAACAGACGCGGGAGCCGGAGTCCGCGCGTGCCTGCATCAATGCGGCGTTGGCCAAACGTCTGCGGGTCGCCGATGGCGGTCAGGTCAAGGTCAGTCAGGGCGGCAGTGGCGTCGTGATGCCGGTGCGGGTCTCCGATCAGGTGCCGGACGATACGGTCTGGTGCCCGGCGGCGGTACGTGGCAGCGAAACACTCGGTCCCCAGATTGGCGATATCACGCTGGAGAAGGCATAGCCGATGGAAGCGATAACAAATTTCCTGGTCTCCTTTCCCACCGAGTTTCCTGTGTTATGGATCCTGGTCAGGATTGTCGTCATCGTCTTGCCGTTGATGCTGGCGGTGGCTTACTTCACCTATGCCGAACGTAAGATCATCGGCTATATGCAGGTGCGCCTGGGACCGAACCGGGTGGGTCCAAAGGGTTGGTTGCAGCCGATCGCCGACGCGGTCAAGTTGATGTTCAAGGAGATCATCATTCCGACCGGCGTCAACAAGTTCCTGTTCGTGTTGGCGCCGATGCTCGCGCTGGGTCCGGCGCTGGCGGCCTGGGCGGTGTTGCCGTTCGACGACGGGATGGTGCTGACGGATATCAATGCGGGTCTGCTGTATATCCTCGCGTTGACCTCGGTCGGCGTCTATGGCGTCATCATCGCCGGCTGGGTGTCGAATTCCAAGTATGCTTTTCTCGGCGCGATACGCTCGGCGGCGCAGATCGTATCCTACGAGATCGCGATGGGTTTTGCCCTGGTAGGGGTGTTGGTCGCCGCGGGTAGTCTGAACCTGAGCGATATCGTGCATGCGCAGGAAGGCGGATTGCTGCACTGGTTCTGGCTGCCCTTGTTGCCGTTGTTCGTGATCTATTTCATCTCCGGTGTCGCCGAGACGAACCGCGCTCCCTTCGATGTCGCCGAGGGTGAGTCCGAGATTGTCGCTGGTTTCCATGTCGAGTACTCGGGCATGACTTTCGCGGTATTCTTTCTTGCCGAGTACGCGAACATGATTCTGATCTCGGCGCTGACCGCGTTGATGTTCCTGGGTGGCTGGTTGTCTCCGTTTCAGGGAACCTTCATGGAGAGCTGGTTTGCCTGGGTACCGGGCATCATCTGGTTCTTCCTGAAGGTCCTGATCTTCGGTTTCCTGTTTCTATGGTTTCGCGCGACCTTTCCCCGTTATCGCTATGACCAGATCATGCGTCTTGGCTGGAAGGTGTTCATCCCGATCACCATTGTCTGGATTCTGGTGGTCGCGGTGGCCGTGGTTTATAAATTCCCGATCTGGTTCGATTGACGGAGACAACGGATGAATACCCTGGTCAACTACGTTCGCAGTCTGTTTCTCGTCGAATTGTTTCGCGGCATGGGCGTTACCGGACGTTACCTGTTTCGCAGCAAGTTCACGCTGGAGTATCCGGAGGAGCGCGCGCCGCAATCGCCTCGTTTTCGTGGTCTGCACGCGCAGCGTCGCTATCCGAATGGCGAAGAGCGCTGCATCGCCTGCAAGCTTTGCGAGGCGACCTGTCCGGCATTGGCGATCACCATCGAGGCGGCGCCACGTGAAGACGGGCAGCGACGCACGACGCGCTATGACATCGATCTTTTCAAATGCATCTTCTGCGGTTTCTGCGAGGAATCCTGTCCGGTCGATGCGATCGTCGAAAGCCGTATCTATGAATACCATTTCGAGAATCGCGAGGACGCCGTGATGACCAAGAGCAAGCTGCTGGAGCTCGGCGAGAAGTATGAAGAGCAGTTGGCGGCGGATCGCGCTGTTCAGGCGGCTTACCGCTGAGGCTGGAATCTGATATGACTTTCGAGAAATTCCTGTTCTATTTCTTCGCCGCGATGGTGATCTTCGCCGGTTTGATGCTGATCACCCGACGGAATCCGGTGCATTCCGCGCTGTTTCTGGTGTTGGCATTCTTCAACGCGGCCGGCTTGTGGATGCTGATGGAAGCCGAGTTCCTGGCGATCGCGCTGGTACTGGTGTATGTCGGCGCGGTGATGGTGCTGTTCCTGTTCGTCGTGATGATGCTGGACATCAATGTCGCCGAGATGAAGCCAGGTTGCTTCATCAAGTATCTGCCGGTTGGCATACTCATCGCGCTGACCATGGTCGTCGAGATGGTGATGGTGGTGGGTCCGAAGCATTTTGGTCTCGACATCTATGCCTCGCCGGTGCCGCATGCGCCCGGCTACAGCAACACCGATGAGCTGGGTTCCATGCTCTACACCACCTATATGTACCCGTTCGAGATTGCCGCGGTGATCCTGTTGGTGGCGATCGTCGCGGCGATCGGCCTGACGTTGCGTCGACGGCCCGAGACCAAATACCAGAATCCATCCAAGCAGGTACTGGTCAAGCGCGACGATCGGCTGCGCGTCGTGAAGATGCCCTCGGAATCGAAAATGGAGCTGAAATGATTGCCCTGTCCGATTACCTGATTCTTGGCGCCATACTGTTTTGCATCAGTGTCGCGGGGATTTTTCTGAATCGCCGCAATGTGCTGATCCTGTTGATGTGTATCGAGTTGATGTTGCTGGCGGTAAACATGAACTTTATCGCCTTCTCTCATTTTCTCGGTGACGCGACGGGCCAGGTGTTCGTGTTTTTCGTATTGACCGTGGCGGCCGCCGAGGCCGCGATCGGTCTGGCGATATTGGTCGTCTTGTTCCGTAGTCGCCGCACGATCGATGTTGCCGAACTGGATACCCTGAAGGGCTGAGTACTGAATATGGAAGCGATACTTCTCACCATTGTATTGAGCCCGCTGATTGGTTCGGCGCTTGCCGGTCTGGCGTGCATGCGGGTCAGTCGCGCCTGGGCGCACTGGGTCACGATAATCGGCGTCGGTATCTCCTGCGCGTTGTCGCTCTATGTATTGAAACTGTACGCGCTGGACGGGCAGGCGATCTATAACCACTCGGTCTATACCTGGATGGTCAGTGACGGCCTGCGTTTCGAGATCGGTTTCCTGATCGACAATCTCACCGCGATGATGATGGCGGTGGTTACCTTTGTGTCGTTGATGGTGCATATCTACACGATCGGTTACATGCATGACGAGGAGATCGGTTACCAGCGTTTCTTCAGTTATATCGCGCTGTTCACCTTCTCGATGTTGATGCTGGTGATGTCGAACAACTTCATGCAGCTGTTCTTTGGCTGGGAGGCCGTTGGTCTGGTTTCCTATCTGTTGATCGGTTTCTACTTCAAACGTGAGTCGGCGATCTTTGCCAATATGAAGGCATTTCTGGTCAATCGTGTCGGCGACTTCGGGTTTATTCTCGGCATCGCCGCGGTGGCGATGTACATGAACAGCCTGGACTATGCCGAGGTCTTCGCGCGCGCGCCGGCGCTGAAGGATGCCCAGGTGGATATCCTGGGTGGAACGAGCTGGTCTTTGATGTCGGTGATCGGCATTCTGCTGTTCATCGGCGCGATGGGCAAGTCGGCGCAGGTGCCGTTGCATGTGTGGCTGCCGGACTCGATGGAAGGTCCGACGCCGATCTCGGCATTGATCCACGCCGCGACGATGGTCACCGCCGGTATCTTCATGGTCGCGCGCATGTCCCCTTTGTATGAGTTGTCCGAGACCGCGCTGAGCTTCATTCTGGTCATCGGCGCGACGACGGCGTTCTTCATGGGACTGATCGGCATCGTGCAGAACGATATCAAGCGCGTGATCGCGTACTCTACTTTGTCTCAGCTGGGTTATATGGTCGTCGCGCTGGGTGTTTCCGCCTACGCGGCGGGCGTGTTCCATCTGATGACCCACGCGTTCTTCAAGGCGTTGCTGTTTCTCGCCGCGGGTTCGGTGATCATCGGCATGCATCACGAGCAGGATATCCGCAAGATGGGCGGTATCCGCAAGTACATGCCCATTACCTATTGGGTCAGCCTCGCGGGTACCCTGGCGTTGATCGGTTTCCCCGGCTTCTCCGGCTTCTTCTCCAAGGATGCGATCATCGGCGCGGTGCATCATTCCGAGATCGCCGGCTCCAGCTACGCCTATGTGATGGTCGTGCTCGGTGTGTTCGTTACCGCCTTGTACAGCTTCCGTCTGCTGTTTCTCGTTTTCCATGGCGATGGGCCGCGTGACGAGCATGCACGAGAGCATCTCCACGAGTCGCCCTGGGTGGTTACCATTCCGCTGATTCTGCTCGCCATCCCGTCGGTGCTCATCGGCTGGATGACCGTGGAACCGATGTTGTTCGGCGATTTCTTCAAGCAGGCGATCTATGTCGCGCCCGAGCACGATGTATTGGCCGAGGTGGGGCATGCCTATCACGGCCAGGTGGGCTTTATCCTGCATGGCATGATGGAGTGGCCGTTTGTGTTGGCGATGGCCGGTCTGCTGACCGCCTGGGTGGTGTATCTCTTCAAGCCGGAATTGTCCGAACGCATCAAGAACGCGATGCTGCCGTTGTACAAGGTGCTGGACAGGAAATACGGTTTCGATGAGTTCAATCAGATCGTGTTTGCCGGCGGCAGCCGTCTGATCGGCCGTCTGCTGTGGATCTTCGGTGATCGCAAGTTGATCGACGGGTTGGTCATCAACGGTTCCGCGAAGAGCGTGGCATTGTTCGCCGGTGTCGCGCGCCATGTGCAGACCGGCTATCTCTACCATTACGCGATTGCAATGATTCTTGGTCTGCTCGGCTTGCTGACCTGGTTTGTTTACTTCTGAGTTGAGTATTAGATGATGGCAGACTGGCCAATACTGAGTACAACGATCTGGCTGCCGATTATCGGAGGCCTGCTGGTGCTGGGCAGCGGCGATAAATCGCCGAACGTGTCCCGCTGGCTGGCGTTGGCGTTCGCCGTGCTGACCTTTCTCGCGACTATTCCGCTGTGGACCGCGTTCGACAGCGGCACCGCCGCGATGCAGTTCGAGGAGAGAGCGGCCTGGATTCCGAACTGGAATATCTTCTATCACCTGGGTGTCGACGGCATTGCGATGCCGCTGATTCTGTTGACCAGTTTTATCACTATTCTGGTGATTATCGCCGGCTGGACGGTGATACAGAAGCGTCCGTCACAATATATGGCGGCCTTCCTGATCATGGAAGGCGTGATGATCGGCGTGTTTGCCTCGCTGGACGCGATGCTGTTCTACGTGTTCTGGGAAGCGATGCTGATTCCGATGTATCTGAT
>JALULB010000304.1 GCA_027041035.1 Sedimenticola sp.
CTGAATGCGCGCGACGCCGCGCGCCCAAGGCTTGGTGGTCTCGACGATCTCGGCGGCCATCACCCATTTCGGCTGCTTCTTGAACACGCCGGAGCCGGGAAAGATGTGGAAGCGGCTGTTGCGCGCGCCAAGGTAGTCGCGGTCCTTGCTCTTCAGGCCGATATGACTGAGCAGACCGCTGAGTATCGAGCGATGGATCTCCTCGTAGCGGCTGTCGCTGTTGTTGTCCTTGTAGCCCATCTCGTGCATCTGCGCGCGTAGTTGCCGGTGGATGTCCTGCCACTCGCGCACCCGGTTCCACGACAGAAAACCGCGCCGGCACCACTTGCGGAACTTCGCATGCGACAGCTCGCGACGCTGTTTGCCTATCTCCCGCCACAGCGCCAGATAGGTCATGAAATCCGACTCCTCGTCGCGATACAGGGCATGCGCCTCGTCGGCCTGCTGGCGCTTGTCCGCCGGGCGATCGCGCGGATCCTGGACGCTGAGCATCGCGGCGATCACCAACACTTCGCGTAGACAACCGTGGTGCGCGGACTCCAGCAGCATGCGGCCGATGCGCGGGTCGACCGGCAGGCGCGCGAGTTGTTTTCCAACGCGTGTGACATGCCGGTCGCGCGTCACCGCGCCCACCTCTTCCAAAACGCGGTAGCCATCGCGGATCAGGCGGCTGTCCGGCGGGTCGAGGAATGGAAAATCCTCGATCTCGCCGAATCCGAGCAGACGCATCTGCAAGATCACCGAGGCCAGGTTGGTGCGCTGGATCTCCGGCTCTACGAACTCGCGACGCGAGAGAAAATGTTCTTCCGAGTACAGGCGTATGCAGACCCCGGCGGCGACACGTCCGCAACGCCCGGCGCGTTGGTTGGCGCTGGCCTGGGAGATGGGCTCCACCGGCAGGCGCTGGATCTTGCTGCGCGGGCTGTAGCGCGAGATGCGCGCCAGACCGGTATCGATCACGTAGCGGATGCCGGGCACGGTCAGCGAGGTCTCCGCGACATTCGTCGCGAGCACGATCTTGCGCTTGCCGGAGGACTTGAACACCCGCTGCTGCTCCGCCGCGCCGAGACGCGCATAGAGAGGCAGGATGTCGGTCAGTTCCAGCTTGTGCTTGTGCAGGGCCTCGGCGGCCTCGCGAATCTCGCGCTCGCCGCTGAAGAAAATCAGGATATCGCCACGATCGAGACGGCTGACCTCGTCCACCGCATCGAGCATGCCCCGCAGCATCGGATCGGCCGCGTCGCTGTCCTCGTCCGGCGGCTGGTAACGGATCTCCACCGGATAGCTGCGTCCGGAGACCTCGATCACCGGCGCGGCGTCGAAGTGTTTCGCGAAACGCTGTGGATCGATGGTCGCCGAGGTGATGATCAGCTTCAGCTCCGGGCGCTTCGGCAGCAGTTGCTTCAGATAGCCGAGCAGGAAGTCGATGTTCAGCGTGCGCTCGTGCGCCTCGTCGATGATGATGGTGTCGTATTCATTCAGCCAGCGATCACTCTGGATCTCGGCGAGCAACATGCCGTCGGTGAGCAGCTTGATCTGGGTCTGGTCGCTGACCCGGTCAGAGAAGCGCACCTTGTAGCCGACCGCCGTGCCGGTCTCCACGCCCAGTTCGTCCGAGATGCGCGCCGCCAGGCTGCGCGCGGCGATGCGCCTTGGCTGGGTATGCGCGATACGCCCGAACACGCCGCGTCCCCTGTCGAGGCAGATCTGCGGAAGCTGGGTCGATTTCCCCGAGCCGGTCTCACCGCACAACACGATCACCTGATGCGAATCCAGCGCCTCGCGGATGATCTCCAGGTGCTCCACCACCGGCAGGGGCTTGTCGAAATCCGGCGTCGGGGTGTTCCGCCGACGCAGCGCCGCGATCCCGGCGGAGCGTTCGTGGAGTTCGCTCAAGCGGCGTTGTTGCGCCAGATACTCCGGGCTGTCCGGCGTCATGCGGCCGAGCGCGCGCTGCCACTGGCGCATGCGCTGGCGGTCACGGATCAGACAGGAATCGAGAGGATCTGGAATTGAGGACATCATCACAAATAAGCACGATTTGGTTACATGGCGTAACAATTGGAATTCAAGTAATCCAACCCACGGCCGTTCCACAACGCGACATGGAAACCTCACGTAACAACATTAAATCCGTTGCCATCGCAGGCTTTTCGGTGATCGCGCTGCTGATGGTCAGTATCGCCGGCATTGCGTTGTACGAGATGCAACGCATCAACGAACGCGCATCCGAGCTGGCGACACACGCCCAACAACGCAGCGCGGCGATCAATGGCATGCGCGGCGCGGTCAGCCTGCGCATTGCCAGCCTGCGGCTGATCTCGGTGCTGGACGACCCGTTCGCTCGCGATGAAGAAAAAATGCACTTCCTGCATCAGGGCCAGTTGTTCATCATCAACCGCGAGCGTTTCGAGCACCTGTCGAGCAGCGACGGCGAGCAAGCCATCCTCGCGCGCTTCAACCGCGCGCTTCGCGAGATACGCACGAACAGCGTCGAGACGCTGGAGGATCTGTTCACCGCGGCCGATACCGGCGCATTGACCGACACGCTCCAGCGGGCCATCACCACGCGCCAGCAATTGCTGAGGGAACTCGGCGACATGCTCCAGACCGAACGGGATCGGGCCGCCCAACTCGCGGCGAACAACCAGCGGGACTACCAGCACAGCTACTACCTGTTCCTGTTGATTACCGCCGCGGCACTGATTCTCGCCGCGTTCACGACCTACTCCATCGTCAGCCGCACGGCCGAAAGTCATCAAAGACTACAGCACCAGGAATCCCATGACACCCTGACCAATCTGCTGAACCGTCAGGGCTTCGAAAACGCATTGGCGGAGATACTGCTTCAGCCCGAGCCTTTCCAGGCCGCCCTGCTGTATCTCGATCTGGACCAGTTCAAGCTGGTCAACGAAACCGCCGGCCATCATGCCGGCGACGACCTGCTGCGCGAGATCGCCCAACTGATACAGAAGGAGATACGCACCAGCGACACCTTCTCCCGCCTCGGTGGCGACGAATTCGGCGTCATTCTAAACGATTGCCCGCCCAACCGGGTGCGAAAAATCGCCAACAAGCTGCGCCGCACGGTAAAACGCTACCAGCACGACTGGGAAGACCAACAGTTCGAGGTCGGCGTGAGTATCGGCGTCATCACGATCAACGACGGCAACACCAGCGTCGCGCAACTGCTGGCCGAAGCAGACACCGCTTGCCACCTGGCCAAGGAACAGGGTCGCAATCAGGTCTACTTCGTCAACGATGACGATCCCGAGCTGGAAAAACGTTCCGGCGAGATGCAATGGGTCAACCAGATCAAGGATGCCTTGCGCAACAACCGCTTCATCCTCTATCACCAGCCGATCGTCGCCGCTCAGCCGGATGCCGAGATCCCGATGATCGAGGTGTTGGTGCGCATGATCGGAACCGAAGGCGAGATCATCCCGCCCGGCGCCTTTCTGCCCGCCGCGGAACGCTTCGACCTGATGACCGAGATCGACAAATGGGTGGTACGCCACACGCTGGCCTGGATGGATCAGAATCTGAAACGCTCCGATCCACTCGAAGTGTCGATCAACATCTGCGCGAAATCCGCCAGCAACCAGGATTTTCAACGCTATATCATGCACCTGATCAGCCGCTTCAACATCAACCCGAACTCGATCTGTTTCGAGATCACCGAAACCATGGCGATGAACGATTTCGCCGGCGCGCGCAGCATGATCGGCGCCCTCGGCGAACTGGGCGTGCGCTTCGCGATCGATGACTTCGGCTCCGGCATGGCCTCCTTCGAGTACCTGAAGAACCTGGATGTGCACTACCTGAAGATCGACGGCTCCTTCGTGCGCGACATGGAGAACGACCAAGTGGACTGCGAGATCGTCAAATCGATGAACAAGATCGGCCAGGTGATGGGCAAACTGACCATCGCCGAATTCGTCGAGAACGACGCGATCCGTCGCATGCTGCAACAGCTTGGCGTGAACTTCGTCCAGGGTTACGGCATCGCCCGGCCACGACCGCTGCGGGATTATGGCCACGCACCCGTGCACGACGGCAACATCGATACCGACAGCGAGCTGGCCGACAGCATCTCCCTGCCCGCCTGAACACGACACCGATCGAGTCGACACACCGCTACCCCATCACTGGGATTCGCGCGGTACCGGGGTTATAATCGCCACCCATTGCCCCTGTAGCTCAGCAGGATAGAGCAGCCGCCTCCTAAGCGGCAGGTCGGACGTTCGAATCGTCTCGGGGGCGCCAACTTCCCGGCTCCGAACCGCCATGTCCAGCTCCGATCACACCCGACTCGCGCAGCACATCAAACAGTGGGCGCACGAGCTGGGATTCCAGCAAACCGGCATCACGGATACCGATCTCGGCGACGCCGAACGGGCATACCAAAGGTGGTTGGAGCGCGGCTTTCATGGCGAGATGGCGTTCATGGCCAAGCATGGCACCAAGCGCAGTCGTCCCGCCGAGTTGGAACCCGGCACCCTGCGCGTCATCAGCGTGCGCATGAACTACCTGCCCGATTTCGACGACGACCCCGACGCGCGCTTGCAGGACGCCGCCGGCGCGTTCATCTCGCGCTACGCGCTGGGTCGCGACTACCACAAGCTGATGCGCAAGCGCCTGCGGAAACTGGCGGGACGCATCGAACAACGCGTCGGCCCGTTCGGCTATCGCGCCTTCGTCGATTCCGCGCCGGTACTGGAGAAACCGCTCGCCGCGAAGGCCGGGCTCGGCTGGATCGGCAAGCACACCAATCTGATCAACCGCGAGGCCGGCTCGTGGTTCTTTCTCGGCGAACTCTACACCGACCTGCCGTTACCGGTCGACCAGCCCGTTGACGATCACTGCGGCAGTTGCAACGCCTGCATCGACATCTGCCCGACGCGCGCGATCATCGCGCCACGCCTGCTGGATGCGCGACGCTGTATCTCCTACCTGACCATCGAGCTGAAAGGCAATATCCCCGAGGTGTTTCGCCGTGCGATCGGCAACCGCATCCACGGTTGTGACGACTGCCAGTTGGTGTGTCCATGGAACCGTTTCGCGCAGCCCTCGGAGGAGACCGACTTTCTCCCCCGCCACGGACTGGATGCCGCGACCCTGATCGAGCTGTTCGCCTGGGACGAAACCACTTTTCTACAACGCACCGAAGGCTCGGCGCTGCGCCGTCTCGGACATGAACGCTGGCTGCGAAACATTGCCGTGGCGCTCGGCAACGCGCCGACCACGCCGGCTATCGTCGCCGCGCTACACCAGCGCCACGACCACCCTTCCGCGCTGGTGCGCGGGCACGTCGGCTGGGCGATATCTCAACACACCTGATCCCGGGAAAACTCGACCGACACTTTTCGACAGGCAAAAAAAAGCCCGCGCGGGGAGCGCGGGCAAAGTTGTGGGAAATTACCCCTTGGAGGGACTGGTTACAGCTTGTTTCCGTGGCACAGCGTGCAGGTGATCGGCTCACCCTTGGCCACGCTGACGGTACCGTGCTCACTGCGCAATACACGATCGGTCGCGGCACGAGCCAGCACACTACCCTGACCATTCTGACCGTGGCAGGCGCGACAGGCATTCTTGTTGTTTTCCGCAAGATGCTCGTGTCCACCATCGGAGAAGTTGGTATCCCCAACCGGGTGCATGCCATGTGGGCCGTCCAGCGTGATACCCATGTCCCGATCGTGACAGGTGGAGCATTCGATGATCGGGCCGGCATGGCCCTGCAGATCATTGGCTGCCTTGTTGTCATTCGAGAACGGGTTTTTATTCGGCCAGATGGCGTGCGTGCTGCCGTGGCAGTTTTCGCAACTCAGGCCGCCATGGCCCTTGCCGCTACCGTTGTCCGAACCACTGAGACGGAACAGATCCTCGCTGGACGCGAAGCGTGAACTCTTGATGTCCAGTTGCTGGATGTTGGTTCCGCCGCCGTTGCTTACATGGTCCGATCGCAGATAGGCCATGTTCAGGCGCAGGCCGTCCGGGTTGCCATGGCTGTCGGTCGCGTTGACGATGACATCGTTCAACTGGCCGCTGTTGCGCAAGGAGGCAACCTGCATGACATCACCCACGTGACAGCTCTGACACTTCGGTTCCGTCGCCCAGGAGACACGCTTGTTGAAGTTGCCACTACCGGCGATGTTCGGAAAGTTCTCCGTGAAGTCATCACCCACCTGGGTCATCTGACCATGGCAATCCTGGCAGACCGTGCCGGCTCCGCCCATGGCGCCACGCAGACACTTGGTGCGCTTGCCCGGGTGGCAGTTGTAGCAGGTCTCGAACAGCAGGCCTTCGACCAGGGCGGGATCACGCTGATCGGGTGGCGGCATGGTCGGGAACAGGTTGCCATAGTTGGCCGGGTCGACGTTCGGCAGGTTCCCGTGGAAGCCATGCATCGCCCGCGACATACTGATGTGCTGGGTCTGTTCCTTGCCGTTGTCGTCGTTCGGACCCAACTGCGCGAGATCCAGCGCCGGGGAATAATGGCATTTGGCGCATACCACGTTCGGCGTGCTGCCGTCCGCGTTGGTGCCGTCGTCATTGTCGGGGCCGAGGCTGGTGCCGTGCTTGAAATCATGCAGGCGCAGGATGTTGATCTTGGCCGTGTTGATGATCTGCTGCTCGGGCGTCCCGCCGTTCACGCCGGAGGCATCCTCCAGGAAGTTGACCGCCGGATACTTCGCATTGGCGATATCGTCGCAGGCCAGGGTGTTGACCGTATCGAAATCGCACACCGGCTGGCTGGCGTGACAGATTGCGCAGTCGGCTTCCGAAGCCACCGGGGTGACCACGTCGACCGATGCCAGCGCGGTGCCAGCGGAATCCTTCGCCGTTACGCGCATCAATGGATAGGCGTTGGTGCGCCCGGCGTCATCGATCATGCCGGTCGGGATACCCTCGGCGGTAAAACGCTTGAAGTTTGGCGCGGTATAGCCGAATGGCAGGTTCACGAAGAACGGGAAGTCCTGCACGAAGCCGTGAAACGGCTGCGGATCGTTGGCGGTGTACGGCGCGGCGATGCCCGGCATCGCGGCCTGTTCGGCGGTCAGGGCGCCATTGCCCAGATACAGCTGCTCGACATCCGGTGCCGGCAGACCCAGGTCCGGGTCCAGCGGGAAGGCCGCCAGCACACCAGCCGGATACAACTTCTGATAAGCAAGGAAGCCCAGGACTTCACCACTGCTGGTCAAATCCCAGAAGTTGTTCTTGTAGACACCGTTGGCCGGATCGTTCTGATTCGTCGAGGTCACCGAGTTCGTTGCAATCGGCGGCAATGCCGGATTGTTCGGATCGATGATATTGGACGGGATGGCTTCATAGGTCAGCGAGATACCATCTGCCGGGGTCATCAGTTGCGGTTCGCCACCTTTCCTCAGAACCTGCGCATGCAATACGTTATATGGTGGCAGAATACTGAACTGGGTAAAGTCCTGATCGGCGCAGTGCATGCCCAGATCGTTGGCCGCCAGCACGGTGAAGTTGCCGGTTATCGGAGGCGGGGTTCCACCACCGCCGCCACCGCCACCACCACCTGGAGGCGGTGGAGGGGGAGGCGTGCCACCACCCATGTCGCAGTCATCCGGCGCATATTTCACCTGCCGCTCATCGCTGCCATTCTCGCTGCTTGCACGGACATCGCAG
>JALULB010000305.1:0-4132 GCA_027041035.1 Sedimenticola sp.
GCATCTTTCCGGATCTGCTGCTTCAACGCCTCGAAGGATTCGAACTTTCTTTCCTCGCGCAATTTTCGCACAAAGCGCACATCGACATGCCGGCCGTAGATCTGTTCGTCGAAATCGAACAGATGCACCTCCAGCCAGAAGGCATCGCCGCCATCTACGGTCGGCCGGTTGCCGACGTTCGCGACGCCGGCCAGCGGCGCGTCGCCAAGGCCGCCAACATGCACCGCGAACACGCCATGCACCGGCGAACGCCGCCGGCGCAAGGCGATATTCGCGGTCGGGAAGCCGATCGTGCGGCCACGCTGAAAGCCGTGGGCGACATGCCCGCAGACATGGTAGGGGCGGCCGAGCAGGCGCTCGGTAAGGCCCAGATCGCCTCGTGCCAGCGCCTCGCGGATACGCGTGCTGCTGATGCGCTCGCCGTCCAGCAGGCGCGTCGGCAGGCTGCGCAGCTCGAAATGACCGCGCGCCTGGTAGCGCTCCAGCAAGGCGTGATCACCACGTCGATCGCGACCGAAGCGGAAATCGTCACCAACATACAGCAGCTTCACGCCAAGCCGCTCGATCAGCAGATCCTCGACGAAGGACTCCGGCGCCATCACCGCCAGGCGATGGTCGAAATGCAACAGCAGCACCCGGGCGACACCTTGCGCGGCGATCGCCGCCAGCTTCTCGCGCAAACGCGTCAAGCGTGCCGGAGCCTCGCGCGGAGCGAAGTATTCCGCCGGTTGCGGCTCGAAGATGATCGCCAGCGACGGCACGCCGAGCACCGCCGCCTGGCGGTTCAGTTCGGCCAGCACCGCCTGGTGGCCGAGATGCACACCGTCGAAATTGCCTATGGTCGCGACACAAGCCTTGTGTCCGGCCCGCAGGTTATGCAGACCACGAATCAGTTCCACCCTTGCCCCTCACAGAAATCAGCCGCGCAGGAACTCCCGCTTGCGCACACCCAAAACGAACAATGTAACAAAATACGCGCCGCCTGCCAGCATGATCAACCAGGCGAGCTTCCACACTCGCGCCAGCCGGCCCATCGCCAACCAATCCGACAGATCGCCGACCAGCAGCAACAGCAGCGCGGCCATCACCAGCAATCCCGCTCCGACCCGCAAGCCGGTGGCCCGCCAACCCTCGCCTGGCGTGTAGATCTGTTGCCCACGCAGATGATGCAGCAGCAGCCCGGCATTCACCAATGCCGAGATCGATGTCGCGGCCGCCAGACCGGCATGCCGTAGCGGCCATACCAGGACCAGGTTCATGACCATGTTGGTCAGCATCGCGATCACCGCGATGCGCACCGGGGTGCGGGTGTCCTGACGCGCGTAGAAGCCGGGCGCCAGCACCTTGATCGCGACGAAACCGAACAGTCCCAGACTGTAAGCGACCAGGCTGCGCGTGGACATCTCGATATCGTTGATGTTGAACTCGGCGGACTGAAACAATGTCGCGATCATCGGCCCGGCAAGCAGGATCAGGCCAACCGCGGCGGGCGCGGCAAACAACACGACGTTGCGCAATGCCCAATCGAGGGTGCGCGAAAAGGCTTCGGGCGACTCGGCCGCATGCTGTTGCGACAGTTTCGGCAAAACCACGGTCCCCAACGCGACACCGAGGATGCCGACCGGAAACTCCATCAGCCGATCCGAGTAATACAGCCAGGAGATACTGCCGGCGGCCAGAAACGACGCGATCAGGGTATCCAGCAGCAGATTCAGCTGGGTCACCGAGATACCGAACAACGCCGGCAGCATCAGCCGCAGGATGCGCCGCACGCCCGCGTCCCTCGGCGCCGGACGAAACGTCGGCAGCAGTTTCAGCCGCGCCAGCCACGGCAACTGAAACAGGAACTGCAAAACACCCGCGAGCAACACCCCCCAGGCCAGCGCCACCACAGGCTGGTCGAGTCGCGGCGCCAGCCACAGGGCACAACCGATCAGCGACAGATTCAACAGCACCGGCGTGAAGGCCGGCGCCGCGAAGCGCCCGTGCGCATTCATGATACCGCCGGCAAACGCCACCAGCGAGATGAACAGAATATACGGGAAGGTCAGGCGCAACATCTCGACGGCCAGCGGAAACTGAACCTCGTCGCCAATAAAGCCGGGGGCGAACAACGCCACCACCGCCGGCGCGCCGAGCATGCCGATCACCACCACCGCGAACAGCACCGCCCCCAATGTACCGGCGACATGATCGACGAATCCTTTCAGTTCGGCAAAGGAGCGCTTCTCTCGATACTCGGTCAACACCGGCACGAAGGCCACGGAGAACGCACCCTCGGCGAACAGGCGACGTAAAAAATTCGGGATCTTGAAGGCGACAAAGAAGGCGTCGGTCATCGCGCCGGCGCCAAACACCTGCGCGAACACCATGTCGCGCAGAAAACCGAGGATACGCGACAGCAGGGTGAACGAACCGACGGTCGATAGTGACTTGAACATAGACCTGAGAGCGAAAGCAGCGGGGCAAACAATAAAAGCAACTACTCGCGCATGGCGCCCCGACGCCTCGGTTTGGTATACAGTCGCCGCTACTGGCTGTTTCTGGAGGAAACGTCGGCGGCAGAGATGCCGCCGTCGAGCCTACAGGGATGTATTGACGGCGTTTTCCGGAAGAAACAGCCAATAGCGGTGACGACTCCTGCCACGAGCGAGTAGTTACCAATAAAAAAAGGCCGGACAAGCCGGCCTTCCTTACGGGTCTTGACAACTAGGAGGCTGCCCGAGAATAGAAGCCGTAACGAGGGGAAGCTGATTTGAGCGGGATTTTTCCCTGATTCGAGGCGAATAGTTACGCTATTTAGCGAGAATCAGGGGAGAATCCAGCCAAATTCAGCTTTTCCGCACGCCTACAGGGATGTAGGTAGGTAGAGCAATGCAGGAGCAATTGCCGAGTAGGCTCTCTATTCTCGGACAGCCTCCTAGGAGGCTAATTCAAATAGTCGGGATTCCCGACGCCCCGCTGGCTGATCGCCTGCTTGTAGCCCATCTCGCCCTGAAACTTGGCATACTCCGCCAGTTTCGTTGCCTTGGCATAGTCACCCTTCTTCGCCGCCGCCTCGGCCTTTTTCAGGATCTTACCAATGTCGCGCCATTCGCCGTCGACCGACGCGGCCTTCTTCTTGGCAGCCTTGGCTTCGGCCAGGGCCTGCTGGTAAGCCTCGGCGGGCGTGGCGGCCGCGGCCGCTTTTTGCATCGAATCGCCGGAGGTCGATGCGCACCCGGCGACACCCAATACGGCAACCATACTCATTAATAACAGCATTCTCTTCATTGACGCTTCTACCTGCTTTTCTGTTTATCTACATGTAAGCCCGCCATACCCTCAGGGTATCCACGGGTCTCGCCCCATCCTGAAGAGCGAGGATAATCCACCTTCACGGAGAATTCCAGCGCCAGGAGCCTGTCGGGTTATGGGGGATCGTAGCGAGGAGGTGGGAGAGCGAGGCCAAATATCCCCGGCTTTGAGGCGTATAGTGGGCCTATGTAACAAAAAAACGGGGATATTTGGAACGCTCTCCCATCTTCGCAATAGATTCATCCATGATCCGACAGGCTCGCGAAACCCGGCTTGACTGCAACTTGACAAATGGGCATAATGCCCGGCCTTTCGAGTCATAGTGATTTCAGGAGAGCCCAGTTGGCCAATTCAGTCCAAGCCCGCAAGCGCGCCCGCCAGGCGGAGCAACGCCGGCAGCACAATGCATCCCGCCGCAGCAGACTGCGTACTTATATCAAGAACGTTCTGAAGGCCGCCGAAAGCGGTGACAAGGAAGCCGCTACCGAGGCCTACAAGCTGGCCGTGCCGATCATCGACAACGCGGCGGGCCATGGACTGATCCATCGCAACAAGGCCGCCCGCCAAAAGAGCCGTCTGAACGCCCGCGTGAAGGCGCTTTAAGACAGGACGCTGAAAATCGCCCCTCCATGGTAACTACTCAGCTAACCGCTGAAATGCGCCAGCTCTGCGTTCAAAAATGGTCATTTACACGTGTAAACTCACATTTTTTGCCTTGATCTGGCGCATTTCAGCGGCGATCTGAGCAGTTACCCTCCATGGGCGGGCGCCTCCATGGGTGGGCGATTTCAACCCGGAAACGGAAAACACGATTTCCCATTTCCTCCGTTAATGG
>JALULB010000305.1:4142-7653 GCA_027041035.1 Sedimenticola sp.
GATTGTAGGCGGGATCCCGCTTCAACAAACCCGCCCAACGCCTTTCCATCCACGCGCATTCCTTGCCGAAACGGCGCTGCTTCTCCGGCGTGTCTTCCGTGCCACGCGTCGCCGACTCGTGATGATACAGCTCGGCCCACGGCGTCCAGACGTTGTCGTACCCCGCCTCGTGGATGCGCAGACACAGATCCACGTCGTTGAATGCGACAGCCAGATGCTCGCCGTCGAAACCGCCGACCTGCTCGAACACCTCCCGCCGAACCAGCATGCATGCCGCGGTCACCGCCGTGTAGTTCTGGCGCAGCAGCGCGCGCGCGCAATAGCCCGGATGCCCTTTAGGCAGGTATTTCATCGCATGCCCGGCAACTCCGCCGAGGCCGAGCACCACGCCGCCATGCTGTAGCCGATCGTCGTCGTACCACAGGCGCGCGCCGACCGCGCCGGTACCCGGCCGGAGTGCCAGAGACAGCATCTCCTCCAGCCAATCGGCGGCGATCACCTCCATGTCATTGTTAACGAAGGCCAGCACCTCGCCGCGCGCGTGTTCCACGGCGAAGTTATTGATCTTCGAGTAGTTGAATGCATGCGGATAGCGCAGCAGGCGTACCCCATCCGCTTCCAGCGCCTCGAAACAGGCCAGCGACTCCGGCTCGTCGCTGTCGTTGTCGATCAGCAGAATCTCGTAGTTCGCGTAGGTGGTTTTCGCGCGGATACTCTCGATGCAGGTCTTCACCAATCCGTGGGCATTGCGTGTCGGGATGATGATCGATACCCGTGGTGGGTTCCGTGGCAGCGCATAACGCACCCGCAAGGTATGCGGAAACAGATCGGACTCGACCACCTCGGCGGTAAGCGCGTTGCGCTTCAGGTGATCCGATACCGCGCGAATGGCGGCCCGCAACGCGTAGGGCTTGGCCTGCATGTCGGAGGCCGTGCTCCGCTCGCTGACGCGCCAGTGATAGAGCACGCGCGGGATATGCCTGATC
Organism: Sedimenticola sp.; assembly: GCA_027041035.1. Classification (GTDB taxonomy): domain Bacteria; phylum Pseudomonadota; class Gammaproteobacteria; order Chromatiales; family Chromatiaceae; genus JALSSX01. Next base: position 5,129 of record JALULB010000305.1, read on the forward strand.
CGCCCGCGCTCCAACCGATCGACCATGCGTAGCGCCAAGTCGTAATCCTGTGCGCCCTCGAAACCCTCGCGAAAGCCGCCCAGTTCCACCACCAGGCTCCTGCGGTAGACGCCAAAATGCGAGATCATGTTGTGCGAACGCAGCAGATCGGGATTGAAGTCCGGCTTGAAATAATGACCGAAACGCACACCATCGGCATCGATCTTGTCTTCGTCGGAGTAGATCAGGCCGACATCTTCGTGGTCCCGAATCTCCATCGCGACATGATAGAGTGCATGCGGCGCAAGCCGGTCATCATGATCCAGCAGGCCGATGAACTCCCCCGTCGCCATCTGCAGCGCGTCGTTGCTCGCGGCGACGATATGCCCGTTACGCTCGCGTCGCCGAAAATGGATGCGCGAATCGGCCTCGGCATACTCCTCGGCAAGCAAGGCCACGCCAGGGCGGGGCGAGGCGTCATCGACGATGCACAGCTCCCAATGCGGATAGCTCTGCGCCAGCACCGAATCGATTGCCTCGCGCAGCCAGTCCAGCGGTGTGTCATACACCGGCATCAGCAAGGAGATCAGCGGCGGGGAGGACATCGCGCCGATGTCGCTACCGATGCGGATCAGTCGCGATTCGGACAGGACCTCGTGCTTCCGCCGCCAATCGCGATATTCCGAGACATGCCGCTGGTGAGGATCCGGCTCCCCGGACGCGTCACCACGCAGGTTCGCCGCAGCGGCGGCGAGGCCTCCCGAGCGAAGATCCCGCGCCAGCCGCCCCGCTGCCTTGAACCCCTCGCGTGGATTGCGCAGCGCGCGGCTCAGTGTGGGACGCAACAGGCGCGCGCCCCGAATCGGCAGGGTTGCGGCCTTCCACAGGCGCCAGCCCCGGCTGTTCAGCACAGCTTCGAGCGACTGGCCCAGATTCCGCACCTCGCGCGCGAGCTGATCGCGCTCGGCCTGAATACGATGCAGGCCGGCGATTTCGAACTCGAGTTCGCCGGCGAGCCGACGCTCGGACGCCAGGGTTGCCTTGTAGCTCTCCAGGGTCAATCTATAACCCTCAATCTCACGCCGATAGTCGGCGATCTCCGCGTCCCGTGCCCGCACGACCCGACGTGTCGCATCCAGCTCGGCGAGCAAATTCCGATAGACCTCCATGGAGTCGCGTAGCGGCAGGTCATGCAGTTCGACGACGGCATCCGCCCGCGGCGATTCGGCCACGCCGGCGGCAACGATGAACTGATAAGCGACCGCGTCCGGCGCATGGAATACCGACAGCGCCTTTTCCGTCAACTGAAGGCCGACCCGCGCGAGGCGCTCGCCGATCAGCGCATCCGGCAGATCGTGGAAGGTGTAGCTGAACTCATCGATGGAAAAACCGGCGCGGCGCAACAGCGCCGCCAACGACGCGTGGGTGTAGAAATGCACATGCGTGCGGTCCAGCAGGCCATCGTCCTCGTAGGTCAGGCGGCCTTCCAGCAGCTCCAGGCGAATCGCCACATGCGCGCTGTTCGGCACAGATACCAGCAGTTTCCCGTCGGTTTTCAGGTATTTGCGCAGTGTTTGCAGAAACGCCACGGGATGTTTCAGGTGCTCGATGATGTCGGCGCAGGTCACCACGTCGAATCGTCGTCCGACCAGCGGCGCATCCCAGCCAGCACGATCGACATCGGCAACGATCAGCTCGTCGACATGCTCGCGGGCGCGCCCGGCGGCTTCTTCGTCGTACTCGACGCCGGTCACATGGCAACCCAGCTCACGCTTCAGTACCTCGGACATATAGCCGGTGGCGCAACCCATTTCCAGCACCTCCGAGGCTTTCGGCACGCGCCGGATCAACTGGGTGTGCGAGTTGTTCTCGACGCTCAGGTCGATACGATAGTCATAGCCAAGCGACACCTCAGTCGTCTCCCGGCAACGGGTTGGCCGCCAGCGCGATGCCATCGAGCCGACGCCGCAACGCCAGCACCAGGCGCTGTTTCAAGCCGCGCCGCTCCGGCTTGCGCATCACCGCGATACTGTCGCCCCAGTCGTCGGAATCGTCGCTCTCGTAGCCCTGGCGCTCCCACTGGGTGCGCGAGTCCAGCAGCTCCAGCCCACAATAGTCCGCCAACGCGGCAAAGCCATCGCGATAGAAGCGCCAGCAATCGACCGGATAACGATGTTCGTATCCCCGCGAGGGCGCGATGATGCAGGCCAGCCCGCCGGGCTTCAGGGCGCGATCGATCTGCTGCATGCCGGCCCAGAAAAACGGCATGTGCTCGAACGCCTGACCGGAGATCACCACGTCCTGGCTGGACGCCGGCACCTCCCGCCAACGATAGGCATCGCGCAGCAGGATATCGACATTGTCGCCGGCGGCCAGATCGGCGCCCTGATAACGCCATTGCGGATCATCGAAGAACTGCCGGTAACTGCCGTTGATATCCATGCTGCCGAGATCGAGGATTCGCAACGGACGACCACGCAGTCCATCCAGCCAGTTGTCGACGAACCAGCGCATCTTGTCCAGCGAGCTTTGGTGCATCAGTTCTC
>JALULB010000306.1:0-1126 GCA_027041035.1 Sedimenticola sp.
CCGGCGGGATGATGTCATCGTCATCACCGACGAGGCCCACCGCACCCAGTACGGCACGCTGGCGCTGAACATGCGCAATGCCTTGCCCAATGCGAGCTATATCGGCTTTACGGGTACGCCGTTGTTTACCGACGATCAGGTCACCCGGCGCGTATTCGGCGATTACGTCTCCACCTACGATTTTCAGCGCGCTGTGGAGGACAACGCGACTGTGCCGCTGTACTACGATGCGCGGGGCGACAAGCTCGGCATCGCGGTGGGCGATCTAAACGAGCGCATTGCCGAGAAGCTGGAAGAACTGGAAACGGGCGATATTGATGTCGAGCAGCGTCTGGAGCAGGAACTCAAGCGCGATTACCATATCATCACGGCGGATAAGCGGCTTGATCAGGTGGCGCGGGATTTCGTGCAGCACTACTCCACGGCCTGGGAGTCCGGCAAGGCCATGCTGGTATGCATCGACAAGATCACCTGCGTGCGCATGTACAATCTGATTCAGCAATACTGGAATGAGCGGATGCGCGAACTGGGAAAAGGGCTCACGCTTTCAATGGACGAGCAGGAAGTGGCCTATATTGATCGCCAGGTCAAATGGATGGCTCAGACACGCATGGCGGTTGTTGTTAGTGAAGAGCAGGGTGAGGTGGACAAGTTCCGCAAGTGGGATCTGGATATCACCCCGCACCGCCGGCTCATCAAGGAAGGTATCGAACTGCCTGAATCGATGCGCGCCGAACCCCGCTTCCGCAACATGCAGCGCATGGACCTGGATGAAGCGTTCAAGGAAAGGGAACACCCCTTCCGCGTCGCCATTGTCTGCGCCATGTGGCTGACCGGTTTTGACGTGCCCAGCCTGTCCACCCTGTACCTGGACAAACCCCTCAAGGCCCACACCCTGATGCAGGCCATCGCCCGCGCCAACCGCGTGCACGAGGGCAAGAACAACGGACTCATTGTCGATTACTGCGGTATTCTCAAAAACCTGCGCAAGGCCCTGGCCACCTTTGCCGGCACTGGCGATATTGGCCACGGTGGGGAAGGGGGCGAAACGGACCCAGCACGGCCGGAAGAAGAACTGCTGGCGGATCTGTCCGAGGCCGTTGCCTTCGTGCGGGGGTTTCTGGAC
>JALULB010000306.1:1136-1639 GCA_027041035.1 Sedimenticola sp.
TTGGACGACATCATCACGAAGACAGGATTTGCACGGAATGCCGCCATCCTGGCCACCAAGGAAGCGGCGAATGAGAACGACGAAACCCGCAAGCGCTTCGAGGTGATGTGCCGCGAGGTGTTCAAGAAATTCAAGGCCTGCCTCAACGTACAGGGTGTTAACGCTCATCGTGCTGACTATGATGCGATAAACGTCGTGTACAAAAGTCTCCAACAGGACCGGGAGAAGGCGGATATCGGTGACATCATTCGGCAATTGCACCAGGTTGTAGATGAGGCGATTGATCTGCAGGGTGATACTGCCCTCAAAGAAGCTGGACCCTACGACATAAGCAAGATCGACTTTGATCGCCTGCGTAAAGAATTCGAGCGCAGCCCATCAAAATGTACAACCGTGCAAAACCTGAAACAGGCCATTGAAACGCGGTTGCAGCGTTTGTTGGCGCAGAATCCCCTGCGCACCGATTTCCAGCAACACTACGAAAAGATCGTGGCCGAGTACAA
>JALULB010000306.1:1649-2297 GCA_027041035.1 Sedimenticola sp.
GAGTCACTGGCGATCTTCGATCTGCTCCGAAAGCCGGATCTGGACGCCGGAGAAATCCGCAAGATCAAGGCCGTCGCGGTCGAGCTGCTGGCCCGCCTGAAAGCGGAAAAATTGAATATCGACCACTGGCGCGACAAGGAAACAACCCGCGATGCCGTACGCATCACGATCCGGGACCACCTGTGGAGCGATGACACCGGCCTGCCGGTCGATGCCTACACGGAAGACGATGTGAACGAAAAGGCCGAGGAAGTATTCCGGCATGTTTACCGCGCCTATCCTGAATTGCCGTCCCCGTTCTATTCATCTACAGTGCCCTGACAAGGTGGACCAATATCAAGAGTTTGGTTCGGCGGCAAGGTCAGTGGACTTGGTGTTCATGAGGTATACGGGGGAATAATTCCCCTGCGTCCGCGATGATCGTGGTGCAATATCTTGCGGGATTCTTGCCGGGATTGGTCGTGCATCGTCCCGCATTCCAGGGCAAATTGGGTAACGTACGTTCCGGCGATCTCTGGAGATCTAGTGAGGCGAGGTTAGGAATTGTATACTCAGGTTGCCTGGGCCTGCCTGTGGCAGAACTCAAATTGCTGAGCAATTACGCCAGTTTTACGCCTACGCCAAACCTACGCCACGCATAGATAACTA
>JALULB010000307.1 GCA_027041035.1 Sedimenticola sp.
CAAGGATGACTGCCTGATCTACGCCAGGAATGCTGAGGACCCATTCCCGATCTTCGTCAACGTCGAAGCTCGGTGGCGTCCCGTCTTCGTCGATCTGCAGCCCGGTGACGTCCTTCCAGCCAATGAGAATCTCATCGATCAGATCGGCGTCGGAGATATCCTCGCTGTCCTTGATCATCTTGAAGATTTCCGCCACGCGCTGCTTTGGCAGGCGCCGGAATTTCGCCATGAAACCGACGGTCTGAAGCTTGCCATTGCCGTATGCAACGCGCCGCCTGACCTTCCACCAGTAGGCATCATCTTTCCCGCGAACGATCGCCATTACCTGTCTCCTCAGCTGAATTTCAGCAGAATGTCGTCGTTGCCATTGACGCGGTGCAACATGAGCGGAATCGTGATCGTAGCCGCGCCATTGTGGTCGCCGCCATCGGTGATGACTCCCATCGATGCCGCCTGGGAGGTCGCAGTGAATGCCGGCGTCTGCAACTCCAGCGCCCCGGTATCGCAAGGCTTGCCTTCCAGATCGTGGTAGTTGAACGCCGAAATCGCGGGCTTCAGGACCGTCAGCTCTGCAGTGACGGCGCGGTCGGAAATCACCATCTCATTCCGTTCCGACGTCAGCAGATGCGTGATCTGCAAGCCGAAGTCGATCTTGAACGACACCAGGTCGAGGTTCGTGCCGAACACGCTCACGCTGCCATTGTCCTTGTCCATGACCGGATAACACGCCGACGGCCGGGCCACGGCCGGGAATGTTTCATCCGACGGATCGGGGCCGATCAGGCCCTGGTAGTTCACCTCGGCCTTCACCATCCCGCCCATTTCACCAGAGAGCGACAGAGATCCGCGACAACCGATCATCTTGTGCAGATGGCCAGACAGGTGCAGCCACCATGCCATGCTCTTGATCTGCTTCTGAATCGGGTTGTAGGTGACATCGCTGCCGCTGTTCACGACAGCCGCAAACCCGCAGGACTGAAGAATCGGATCGATGGCCGGCGCGCTGCCAGGCTGGCTGGACGGCGCGACATCGACAGCAAACCCCAACGTCTGATACTGCACGGCTGGGAGTTCTCCCTTGTGGCCGAAATACGGGTCTGCCGATTCGCGTCCCGGGCGAGAACCTTCCCGCCGCTTGAAACTCACATTGCTGACTTCGAACACGTCATCCGCCAGCGTCGGCGAAACGTCGCCCGCATAGCTGGGTTCCAGCTTTCCGCGCAATACCGTGGCGCGGCTCAGAAGAATGTCTGTCATGTCTTGCTACCCTTGTTGCGCGATGACGCGAATCATCGTCGGATGTTCAGTCTGATCCGGGCTGGCTTTCGTCCGGCTCGGCTTTCTTGCGGCGCTGCTTTCTCGCCACTTCCGGCTTACCGGCGGACTCCTTCTCCAGCGGCATCAGCTCGCCAGAGCCGTCCCGGACATAGTGCCCGCCGCCGTCAGGCAGCGGTCTGTTCTGCTGTTCCATTGTCGAGCCCCTTCGGATCGATCAGATCAAGAATCTGGGTCACCCAGCCATTGCCCTGATATTGCTCATAGGCCGCCCGCAGTTCCGCCGGCGTCGAGATGATGAAGCCCTGCGGGTGCCCGTTGTAGAAATCGAGCAGCTGCTGCTTGCTGGTGAAATGCTCGACTTTCGGGATTCCCCGTACCGGGCTGAACGTGAGTAGATGTGCTGACATTTTTCTGCCCTCTATTTCCGAATGATGACCGGCATGTAACGCGGGTCGGGACGGCGCTGCCGGATAGCGTCGATCAGCGCCGCTTTCTGTGTTTTCCCAATACCGAAGGCGCGCTGACCGTCGTCGAAGTTCACGGTGGCCCGCCATCCCTGTTCGTGCCGTGTAAACCAGAGCACGTTGACATGGGCCAACTGGTACATCTCCGGCGTACCCCACAGGGCCTTGACCGGATCGATCTGCGGAGTGCCGACCGGCGCCCCTTCCATCTCCTGCGCGGCCGCGACCGATGTCGTCACGGCGATGACCGCGGCAATGATTCCGTGCATTTTCATTTTCATGTCTCCCGTAGGCTCATGATTTCAAAACCCGCACCAGACGGTAACTCTCCTGCCAGACCACCACGCCATCATCGGTCAGGTCGAACACTTCGCCACCAGTCCAGACCAGTCTGGCCTTGCAGCCTTCCAGCTCATGCGGAGCCCAGCCATCGAGCGCGCGCCGAACGTCGAGGATATGGCCGCGCAATTCCGTTGAAGCTTTGACACCGTGTTCATCACGGGCAGTCCGCCCGGCCAGCAGGACGATGTATTCCTCGGTAACCTGACGCAC
>JALULB010000308.1:0-6117 GCA_027041035.1 Sedimenticola sp.
CTCCTAGGAGCCTTATGGTACGTTCTTCTTGATATCCCAGGTGGTGGGGATGGAAGCACCGGCGCTGCCGTCCTTCGTCTGCTCGGTGTAGGTGTGCTCGAAAAACGAGAAGTTCAACATGACGTTTTCCGTGACCCGATCCTGATCACCGCTGCCACCGCTGGAAACCGAAGAAATCAGCACTTCCTTCATCTTGATCTTGACGTATTCGATCGGGCTGCCACCCGCCTTGCGTACCGTCAGCATCGCTTCGGGGAAGTGACTGCCGTTGCAGCATTTCTGCATGATTGCCGGCGACGAGGAATCAACATACTTGGTGATGCTCAAATCCTGAACGCTGACCTTGCCGCTACCGCCACCACCGCCCATGTGCGTGGTACCGGACTGGGTCATGCCCCAGCTCCATGCCAGTACATCGATTTCATCTTTGTGCGCGTCGTCCTTGGACTCGCCTTTCACCCCTTCGATCTTCAAAAACATATCAACAGCCATAATATTCCTCGCTTATTTCGTTGCTAAAAAATTCACCACGCCCATCATAAAGCGCGCGGCATCGTCACTTGAGCAAACCATGTCGATCCACTCAATCCTTCCCTGGTGTATTGAATAACCAGGTAAATCCCCAGACCTCGACCCGTTGATTTCCCGGGAAGAGGCTCTCCTGCCACCGATGCTCATGAACTCGTTCACGAAACATCAGCAAATCGAGAAAGCAGGAAATCACGCGCCTGCTTCCATACTCGAAAAACCTTCCAACCCGCCGTCAGGCGCCTTTCACCGAAGGCAACTTGGACACCAGGCGCAGCGATACGGTCAGGCCTTCGAGCTGATAGTGAGGCCGCAGGTAGAAGCGGGAGGTGTAATAGCCGGGATTTCCCTCGACTTCCTCCACGACCACTTCCGCCGCCGACAAGGGCTTGCGCGCCTTGGTTTCCTCGGTCGAGTTGTTCGGATCGCCATCGACATACTGCATGACCCACGACTGCAACCATCTCTGCATGTCGTCACGCTCCTTGAAGGAGCCGATCTTGTCCCTGACGATGCATTTCAGGTAGTGCGCGAATCGGCAGGTGGCGAACAGATACGGCAGCCGCGCCGCCAGGTTGGCATTCGCGGTGGCATCCGGATCATCGTATTCGGCGGGTTTCTGCAACGACTGCGCGCCGATGAACGCGGCGAAATCCGAATTCTTCTTGTGGATCAGCGGCATGAAACCGTTCTTGGCCAATTCCGCCTCGCGTCGGTCGCTGATCGCGATCTCGGTGGGACATTTCATGTCCATGCCACCATCGTCCGTCGGAAAGGTGTGCGTCGGCAGTTCCTCGACCGCGCCGCCCGACTCGATACCACGAATCCGCGAGCACCAGCCGTAGTTCTTGAACGCGCGATTGATGTTCGTCGCCATGGCGTAAGCCGCGTTCGCCCAGACATACTTGCTGCTGTCCGCGCCCTCGCTGTCTTCCTCGAAATCGAACTCCTCGACCGGGTCGGTCTTCGCGCCATACGGCAGACGCGCGAGAAAACGCGGCATCGCCAGACCCAGATAACGCGCGTCCTCCGATTCACGCAGCGAGCGCCAGGCCGCGTAGTCCGGCGTGGTGAAAATCTTGGTCAGATCGCGCGGATTGCTCAACTCCTGCCAATTGTCCATCTGCATCACGCCAGGCGCGGCGCCGGCGATAAAGGGCGCGTGCGCGGCGGCCGAGATCTGCGCCATGCCACGCAGCAGTTCGACATCCGGCGGGCTGTGGTCGAAATGATAGTCGCCAACCAGGCAGCCATACGGCTGGCCACCGAACTGGCCGTATTCCTCTTCGTAGATCTGCTTGAACAGCGGGCTTTGATCCCAGGAGGTGCCCTTGTACTTCTTCAGTGTCTTGCCGAGTTCTTTCTTCTTGATGTTCATCACCCGGATGATGAGCATCTCGTCGGTTTCGGTGTTGTTGACCAGATGGTGCAGACCCCGCCACGCGCCTTCCAACTGCTGGAAATCCTCGTGGTGCATGATGTGATTGATCTGCTCGCTGAGCTTGGCGTCGATCTCGGCGATGATCGCCTCGATCGACTCGATGACATCCGTGGAGACGAGATTCGTATGCGACAGCGCTTGCTCGGCGAGGGTCTTCACCGCCTCTTCGACCTCGCTTTTCGCCCGATCGGTGCGTGGCTTGAATTCCTTGTTCAGCAGCGAACCAAACTCGCTGATGTCCTCGGACGCTTCCTGTACCTGGGATTCCGCCTGGGTTTCTACCTCAGCCATCGCTTAGTCCTCCTGCTCTGAAGTGCTTGCGGTTTCATCGCCGTCCTGCTTGGGCGCCGCCGCCAGTGCCTGGAGCAACGCGGGATCGCCGATTGCCTTGGCGATGAGTTCCTCGGCGCCCTGCTTGCCGTCCATATAGGTCATCAGATTCGCCAGCTGGGTGCGCGCCTCCAGCAGCTTGTTCAGGGCGCCAACCTTTTTCGCCACGGCGGCGGGAGAGAAATCCTCCATGTGCTCGAAGGTGATATCCACACTCAGATTACCTTCGCCGGTCAATGTATTCGGCACCTGAAAAGCCACCCGGGGCTTCATCGCCTTCAGACGATCATCGAAGTTGTCCACGTCGATATCGAGGAACTTGCGCTCGCTCACCGCTGGCAGGGCTTCGGCGGGCTTGCCGGACAGGTCGGCCATGACGCCCATGACGAATGGAAGCTGAACCTTTTTCTCGGCCCCGTACACCTCGACATCGTATTCGATCTGAACCCGGGGCGCCCGATTGCGGGCGATAAATTTCTGACTACTTTGTTTGGCCATGCTGATTCCTCATCTCTCCAAATACACTGTATTTCTCATTCCGGTCGAACCTGCCCCGACACCTCGCCGTGCTTTCCTTTCCGTAACTACTCAGCTAACCGCTGAAATGCGGCGCCAGCTCCGCGCTCAAAAATGGTCATTTACACTTGTAACCCGGCAATTGCTCCTGCATTGCCCTAACGTTCATGACGCGGGGTGGCGCCACCCCAGATCATGAAAAATCAACAACTTAAGTGTATTTTCACATTAAATTAAGTTACATCCCTGTAACGATCACAGTTTTTTCCTTGACTGACGCATTTCAGCGGCGATCCGAGCAGTTACCCTTTTATTTGAGCTACTCGCTGAGTAGTTACTCCTTTCCGAACAATGGCCGCGCTGGCCATTCTCGCACACACCCGACGGGAACCACAATCCTCGCCGCGCGAACTGCGTCACGCTCATTCACCCTCGGACTCTAGCCCGGGACCGGCGAGAAACTCCGCCTGCGCCACCGCGTCGGGCGCGACGTTACGCAGAATATCCATAAAGTCGCTGTGCACCAAGCTTTTCGCCCGATGCACGAGCAGCGGCAGCGGGCTCGATGGCTCATACTGCCGGTAGTATTCCGAGATACGTTCGAGCGCGACGATCACATCCTCCCGGCTTTGAATCTGTCCGGAGTAACCCTTCGCCGGCGCGCCTGCGTCGGCGCCTTCCTCGCCCTCCTCGTCATTCGCATGCGTTGCAACCCCTTTCAGTTGCAGATGCTCGCCAACGACATGCGAGGCATCGCGCAACACATCCGACAAGGAAGAAAAGCTCGCCGAGTTCTCGACGCCGACGCGTTCGGTAACGGTACTCTCTATTGTAGACAATGCCGAGGAGGCTTCATCGATTGCACGAAGCGTATTCTGCAACGCATCGACATCGGTCTCGGAGAAAGCGGCTTCGATCTGCGCCATGTCGGGCGTGTCGTCATCACCCACTGGCGACAACTCACCCCGCGCAATGGCGATATCCCGCATGCTGAAGCGACCAAAGGTACGGCTTTGCACGAGCGGCGCCAGTCGGACCTTGGCGAGAAAGGCATCCGGGTCGGTCAACTCGGCAAGAATATTGACACGCATCACCGGATCATAGTCATCATCCGGGTCCAGTTGCGGGTGCAGTTCCTCCCAGTAGCGCTCCAGCAGTCGACGAACCAGTTCCAGCCCATCCCGTAACCCGGAAAGACCGTCGATATTCAACGCGGCGCGCGTCAGATAGACCGCCGCGCGAAGATCCTTGCTACGCCCAAGCAGGCCCGCCGCGCGCTTGCCGACATCCTTCCAGTCGGGTTCTTCGGCGGCCTCTACTACGTCGCCGACCTGGCGCTCTTCCTTGCCACGCGCGGCATCTTCCAACTCGACGAAAGCGGGATCGTACTCGAGATCATCGCCACCCGGGTTGTCCGCCGAAATGGGTTCGAGCAAAGCATCGATATCAATCATCATAGCCAAAAAGTACCATCTAGCCTCCACGCGGTCTGCTTACAAACACCGTCCACAACGCGCATTATTTACAATCGAGGTAACTACTCAGCGAGTAGATCAAATAAAGGGTAACTGCTCAGATCGCCGCTGAAATGCGTCAGATCAAGGCAAAAAATGTGATTTTACATGTGTAAATGACCATTTTTGAACGCAGAGCTGGCGCATTTCAGCGGTTAGCTGAGTAGTTACCAATCGAGTATAGTCGGCGGTGGCGCTACAGGGAAACAAAGTATCGCGTCAGCAAGGCCGCGAGAATCAGTATCAGCAACAACGCCAGCGGCCACAGCCTCTTCATCGGGAACGCTGCGGGTCCGCTTGTCGCGCGCGCCTCATCGGACTCCGCCTCGGGCATCGTGGCCCGGTGCGCCAACGGCAAGGTTGCATCCATGTCCACCAACGGCTGATTCTCCAGGTTATCCAGTATCTCGGCCCGGTGTTGCTGATAGGTATCCTGATCGATCACGCCGTCGTAGTAATCACGCGCCCAGTCTGAAAGTAACTTGTTTGCTGTCTGCATTCGTCATCCCCCGATCGAATCGCCCACGTCTCGCGGGTCCACCGCATCCCCGGACTGGAGCAAATGTCGCCCCCCCATCCAGCCCCGAATCTTCTTGTAAGTTTCCGGATCAACAGGCGATAGCCGCGACCACGGTGATATTGTCCCGACAGCCTCGACTCAACGCGAGATTGACCAGCGTCTCACAGATCTTCTCGCTGTTCGGGGTCGCCATGCATTCCCTGATCTCGCGATCACTGACCTCCTTGTTCAAGCCGTCGCTGCACAGCAGAAAACGGTCGCCGTGCATGATCTCGTTCAGTTCGGCATCCAGGTAGAGCTCCGGCGCCGCGCCGACCGCGCGGGTGATCACGTTCGCGAGTTGATGGTTACCGGCGTTCTGTCGCGATACGACGCCTCGCCGGATCAACTCCTCGACCTCGCTGTGATCACGGCTGATCTGCACCAGCCGGCCGCCCCGATAGCGGTACAAACGGCTGTCGCCGGCCCACAGGCACACGCAATGGCGGCCATAGGCGAGCAAGGCCACCACGGTGCTGCCAATGGTGGTTTCCGCGTCGATGCGCTGGGCCTGCTCGACCAGCGACTGGTTCACGGCGATCAGGCGCTGCTCCACATCGTCGACAAACTCGCTGAAACGCTGGTAGCCCCCCACATCGCGCAGGGAGTCCACGACCAGGCGGCTGGCGACATCGCCGGCATCGTGTCCGCCCATGCCGTCGGCGACCACCCACAGCCCCTGTTCGGGGAGATCCAGACAGGCATCCTCGTTGATCTCGCGCACCCGGCCGACGTGTGTTATGCAGTGCGATACCCACTCAAAAGGGAATACGTTCATGCCTCGCCCACCGAAGATACCCCAACCGCCGCCCGAGCGACCAGCGGCGCCAGGCGATCCCCCATCCAGCCAAACTGTTGCCAATCCCCGTTCAACAGGGCAGCGTATTTCTCCGCCGATGGCAGGTGCTTGCATATCAACATGTTCGGTCCGACGCGATGAGAGCCCTCGGTCCACCATAGACTATAGCGCAGCAGCATGCCAGCCAGCAGGCCACCCGCGAGGGCACCCTGCTGGGATACCAGCGATTGCGCATCCGACGCGGACTCGACGCGCATCGCTGTGTCGGCCATCAACGGCGTGAGCCGCGTGAACTGCCCATCGTTGTCGCCACCCGGCAATCCCAGTGCCCTAACGCGATCGCCAAAGACATCCACATCCGGCGCATCGTCGGCCAGCGGCCCCAGCGCGCGCGCCTCGGCGGCGCGGACCCAGTCGTCCGCCAGCACCG
>JALULB010000308.1:6127-7635 GCA_027041035.1 Sedimenticola sp.
CGGTGACGCTGCTCGAGGGGCTCGGCGCGAACCTGCTCGGCACGACGGCGCTCGGCGCCGAGTAGCCGGCTTCACTTCGCGCGCAGCGGCTTGCCACTGCGCGCCGAGCGCAACAGCCCGCTGACGTTGCGCTTCTGCCACGCGCAGGCAGCGGCGAAGTCGCGGCAGCGCGCCTCGGCGGCGCGGAACCAGTCGTCCGCCAGCACCGAGAACTGCATCGGGTTGCTGCCCGCCGGCAACGGCGCGGCAATCGTCAGCGGGTAGTAACGGCCAACCTTGTCGACACTCGGAATCAGTACCCCGGCCCACGCCGAGCCGCCACAGATGCCGTCGCACAGCAGGAAGCGCCATATCGGGCTGGTCAGATAGATATCCAGCCAGGCATCGCCCAGCTGATCGCGGCTACAGGCGATCGCGTCCTGCAGCCATTGATCCCAGATATCGAGAAAATCCCGACCCAGGCCACTGCTGACAAAGTCACCGCGCTGCGGCAGTTTGCCGAAATACCCGACCTCCGCGTTGTTCGCCATCACATACCCCCCGGGCAGCTGAAACGATGCAGGTCGCCGAGCTCGAAGGGATTGTTCACGCTGTTTGCGCGCAATTCGTATTTTGCCGTTTTGCCCTTCACCCTGAAGGTCACCAGGAGCTTGTCCGAACCCAGTTTCTTGATCCCGGATTCCTCCAGCAGACGAAACCATGCCCACGGCCCTTCCTTGCGCACGCTGTGCACGGACTTGCCCCCTTTCTCGAACACCAGGCGCACCCGGTTGGCGCTATCCGGCCCCGGCCAGTCGGCTTTCTTCGCCAATGCCGGACCGTGCCGATAGGTGAAGGTCTGCCCCTCCAGATCGAGCAGGAACTTGTCCACGCTGGAATCCAGATAGACCGGCTTCAACGTGAAGTGTACGCTGGGCATCTGCCCGCCGTCCTGGAAAAATGCCTCCTTGATCTCGGCGGCGCGCTGAAACTGCTTAAGCACCTTTCTGGACAGGCCCATCGCCGCCCCCGCCCCCTTGCGCCAACGCCAGGGATTGCGCGAGGTATCGACGAAGCTCTTCAACTCCTGCTCGAAGAACTGGTCCATCAGACCACCCTCGCCGAAGAAACGCCCGAAATCCCGCAGGGTCACTTCGGCTTTCGCGTTCTTGTTGAAGGGATAACGCTTCAACAACGCCTTGTTGCAGGCCGGCAGCACCGACGATTTCCATTTGGACGACAATTCGGCATGCGCGCCGCCAAGGGTGACGCCGCGCGTCCTCCGGTAGAGTTGCGTCAACCAGGTTTTCACCGGCTCCGGCTGGCGCGCCGCGAGGATGCGCAGCTTCTGCATCATCTTGACGCCATCGTTGCCGCCCTTCGCCGCATCCAGCGCCTCTTCGAGCGAACCGCCCTGGATGGTACTGATATAACCGTAGACATCGGAGATGGTATTGGTGATCCTGTTCATCGGCGGCGAGCTGCCTTCCTTGTCGCCGCGAATGACGATATTCAGCCGCTCGAAATGC
>JALULB010000309.1:0-6861 GCA_027041035.1 Sedimenticola sp.
GTGGATTCAGTTCCAGTCGATCCGTCTCGCGACCAGCCGAGCGCGGGAGTTGTTTGCCCTGCCGGCGGAACTCGGTGGCTGCTACATCCCCGAAAACGGCATTCATGGGCGAATCGAAATACGCGATCTGTCGTTCCGCCATCCCGGCCAGGAGAGCCCTCAACTGGCGCATGTCGATCTGACCATCGAAGCCGGCGAGAGTATTGCCATCAGCGGCGAGAACGGGGTCGGGAAAAGCACCACGATCGACTTGTTGTCGGCCTATCTGACACCGGATGACGGCGAGATCCTGCTCGATGGCCATCCGCTTCAGGACTACGACCTGGAATACCTGCGCGCGCGGGTCGGCATCGTGCCGCAGAAGGGTACGCTGTTCGAGGGCAGTATCCTGGAGAACATGACGCTGTTCCGCGACGGCGAGGCCGTGGACCAGGCGCTGGAGCTGGCCTCCCGGCTGGGTCTGAACGGCATCATCGCGCAGCTTCCGAACGGCCTGGATACGCGCATCGGCGGCGCGGCGGTCGACACCCTGTCGGATGGCGTGCGTCAGCAGATCGTGCTGATTCGCTCATTGATCGGCAACCCGAGCCTGGTCCTGTTCGACGATGCGAACGCCAATTTCGACATCCGCAACGACAATCATCTGCTGCGCCTGCTCACCGAGATGAAGGGGGAAAAGACCCTGGTCATCGTCTCGCACCGGCCGTCCTTCATACGCCTTTGCGATCGGCATGTGACGCTGGCGGAGGGTCGTTTTCACGAAACGACGCCTCGCGCGCTGGCATTCCCGAAGCCGAGGGCAGTCCGTCATGGCGGCTGAAGCCTTTATCACCGAAGCGCTCGCGGCAGCGATACGCGGCCGACGGCTGGATACATTCGACTCCGATTCTCCCTGGGCGGCCTGTCTGCCACCGCTGCTACGGGCGCTCGGCCACGACGACGATGCCCGTGAGCTGATCGAGGCGTTGCCGCACTTCGCCAAGGAACTGGAGCTGCTGGACATCCGCAATGTGCTCGTCAACCTGGGATATGAAAGCTCGCCGCTGAAGACGCGCGCCGACCGCATCGCGAGCGAACTCTATCCCTGTCTGTTCGTCGCCGACGACAGCCTGCTGGTGATCTGCCGCGACAAGCATGGCGACGTGGCGTGCTTCGACGCCATGCAACGCCGCTGGCGGCAGGGCGAACCACCCGCCCTGAACGGTACGGCCTACCTGTTCACCGAGCGCGACGACGCGCAGCCGCGCACGGCATCGGGTGAAAGCTGGACCTTCCGGCTGATGATGCGCTTCAAGAGCCTCCTGCTGCATCTGCTGTTGATGACCGGCCTGATCAACCTGGTCGCGCTGGCCGTGCCGCTGTTCGTGATGGTCGTCTACGACAAGGTCATCGGTTCACACTCCAGCGATTCCTTGCCGTACATGATCGCCGGCATCTCGATTCTGCTGCTCGCCGACCTGCTGCTGCGCAATCTGCGCGCGCGCCTGCTCGGCCATGTCGCGGGTCGCCTCGATTACCTGATCGGTACCTCGGTGTTCCAACAACTGCTACGCCTGCCGCCGATCTATACCGAACGCTCGACGATGAACGCCCAGCTCAATCGCATCCGCCAGTTCGATACCCTGCGCGACTTCTTCACCGGATCGAATGCCGCGAACCTGCTGGAGCTGCCGTTCGCATTGCTGTTTCTTGGCGTGATCGCCGCATTGGCCGGACCGATCGTATTCGTGCCGATCGCGATGGCCGGCGCCTATGCGCTGTTCGGCCTGTTCTGGATGCCGCACCTGAAATCCCGGCTCCGCGCGGCGGCGAACACGCGCAACAATCACCAGCGCATGCTGATGCAGACGCTCGACGGTCGCGACGAGATCAAGGCGGTCGGTGGCGAAACCCGTTGGTGGGCGCGTTTTCGCGAACTGTCCGGAGAATCGGTCAACGCCAGCCGCGCCAGTTATATGGCCAATGCGGTGCTGAATACGGTGTCACAGGCGTTGATGACGCTGGCTGCCGTCGCCGTCGTCGGCCTGGGCGCCGAGGCGGTCATCGCCGGCGAGATGAGCGTCGGCGCGCTGATCGCGACGATGGCATTGGTGTGGCGCGTGTTGTCGCCACTCCAGGCCGCGTTCCTGTCCGCGAATCGCATCGAGCAGGTGTTGAAGGCGGCACGCCAGATCAACCAGCTGATGAAGCTGCCGGTCGAGAAGCAGCACGGTAAATCCAGCCTGTTGCGGCACGAAACGCAGGGGCATATCCGTTGCGAGCGGGTCAGTTTCCGCTATGCGCAGGATCAGAATCCGGCCCTGCTCGGGGTATCGTTGGAGGCCCATCCCGGTGAATTCGTCGCGATCACCGGCAGCACCGGCTCGGGTAAATCCACGCTGTTGAAGCTGATCGCCGGCATGTATCGACCGCAGGCAGGCAGCCTCTCGGTGGACACGCTCGATCTGCGCCAGTTGAATGCCATCGAGTGGCGCCGGGCGATCGCCTACGTACCGCAGGAGACCCGCCTGTTCCATGGCTCCATCGCGCAGAACATGCGGCTGAACAACCCGCTGGCCAGCGATGCGCGGATAGAACGCGCGCTGGACGATGCCGGGATTCTCGACGACGTGCGCGCGATGCCGGAGGGGATTCACAGCCGTCTGGACGATATCAGCAGCCGTAATCTGCCGCCCGGCGTGTTGCGCGGACTGTCGATGGCGCGCGCCTTCCTGACGCCGGGACGCATTCTGTTGCTCGATGAACCGGGTGCGTCGCTGGATGACGCCAGCGACGCGCGCTTCATCGAACAGATCAGGCGTCTGAAAGGCCGACGCACGATCATCATGGTCAGTCACCGGCCATCGCATATCCGCCTCGCGGACAAGGCAATCTTGCTCGAACAAGGCAGTATCGCCTTCAGCGGCGCGCCGGACGAGGCCATCCAGAAAATCATGGAGAAGGCAAAATGAGCCATGCGAGAACACCCGTGAAGCTGCATCGCGCCCGCGCGCGCTTTCTCAATCAGGCGTTGCAGTTGGAGGAGCATCGTCCGACGGGCATCATCGGCGCGGCGATCCTGGTCAGCGCCGGACTGTTGCTCGGCGCTGTCGCCTGGGCTTCGATCACGCGCATCAACGAGGTCGCCCACGCCCCCGGCGAGGTCGTGCCAGCAGGCTATATCCATGACATCCAGCACTTGGAGGGCGGCATCGTGTCGGCCATCCATGTCAGCAACGGCGAACGTGTCGAACGCGATCAGCCGCTGCTCAGTCTGGCGCCGTCGATGCGTCGCAGCGCCTATGAGCAGCTGCGGGTTCGCGGCGCGACGTTGGCGCTGAAGGCCGAGCGACTGCGGGCATTGCTGAATGATGAACAACCGGATTTTGGCGAACTGGCGGAACGCTATCCCGAACTCGCGAAGAAACAGGCGAGCCTGTTCCTGGCTCAGAAGGCCCGGTTCGAGACGGACCTGGCGGTGCTCGACGCCCAGATCCAGCAGCGGGAAAGCGAGCACCAGCGCCAGCAAAACCAGGCCCGCGCGATCCGCGCGGAGATCCGCCTGTTGCGCGAACAGGTCGAGATTCGCCGCAAGCTGGCCGACAGCAACATGGTGTCGAAGACCGAGCTGCTCCGCACCCAGAGTCGGCTTGCCGAGACCCTGAGCGAGCGCCGCCGCATCCTGGACGACATCGGTGTCGCCGAGGCCGCGCTGCGGGAGGCTCGGGAAAGACGTCTCGATCGCCTCAGCGAGCAGCGCCGCGACATGCGGATGGAGGCCGGCCGGGTGGCCAGCCAGCTGGCAGAGAATCGTCACGCACTGGATGAAGCGCGCGACCGGGTACGACGCCTGGAGATACGCGCGCCGACGGACGGCATCGTCAAGGGCCTTTCAATAACCAGCATCAACGCGGTGATCAAGCCCGGACAGGTGATCATGCAGGTGGTGCCGGTGGCCAGCGAGCTGGTCGTCGAGGCCCGCGTCAGTCCGCGGGACATCGGCCATGTGCATGTCGGCCAGTCCGCCGAGATCCGTCTCGCGGCCTATGATGCCTCGCGCTTCGGCGGTATCCCGGGCAAGGTGAAACGCCTGTCGGCCTCCACCTATCTCGATGCACGAAGACAGCCCTATTACCGCGCCGAGATCGCGCTGGCCGCCGACCATGTCGGCGACCCGGCCGCCGGGTTGCGCATCCTCCCCGGCATGACCGCGACGGCCAACATCCAGACCGGCGACAAGACCATCATGGCCTACCTGATGAAGCCGGTATCACGCGGCTTCAGCAACGCCTTCGTGGAACGCTGAACCCGGGCTGTCCAACGGGGCACCTCAGTCCAGAATGCGCCCCGGCTCGTCCTGCTTCAGATAGGCTTCTTCCGCGTCGCTGAGATCGACTTCGTCGTAACCGGTGATCATCGGCTTGACGTGCTCGACGAACGAATGCCCGGTGGTCAGCAGATAGACGTGGATGATGATGAACACCGCGATCGCGAAAGCGGCGGCGGTGTGAATCACGGCGACCCATTCCAGCGTGTTGCTGGTCAGCGGTCCTTCCGACCAGAAGCCGTAGGACAGGTAGGCCAGCCCGGACAGCCACAGCAGCGGAAACAGCAGGGTCTTCAACGCCAGGTAGGAACCCGCCTGCAACGGGTTGTGCTTGTGCCAGAAACGCTTGCGGTAGGGATGCTCCTCCCCCTTGAAGATGCCGTAGGCGTAATACCTGGCGACGGCGATCAGACCGTCCGTGGTCGGCAGGTAATGGCGCCAGTTGCCGGTGGTGAGATGCCAGAAGATGGCGAATGTCCACAGCACGATCAGCGCGATGGCCGCAATGACATGCGTCCATACCATGGTCTCGAAGTTCATCAAATGGTGATAACCATGGATACCCGCGCCGGAGAACAACAAGGTGAAGATCAGCAACACCTGGGTCCAGTGCCAGAAGCGTTCGAATCGGGTGAATACCTTGACCTTATGCAGACTCATTGTCCTTTCCTCCGGCTAGCCAGAAAGACTCTCAGGGCACCATGCCCCAACACACCCAGCAGGGTCAGCAACACCGCCAGCAGACCGATGCGATCCACCCATTTGTTGCTGTCGCGTCCCGGCATGTAGAAGCCGGCCAGGTTCTTCAGACGCCCCTTTTTCGCATGACATTCGCGGCACGCCAGGGCCTTCTCCTTTGGCGCGACCATATGCACGATCGGCCAGTAGGAGTAGGTTTTCACGAAACCGTATTCACCGCTATAGGGCAGGTCGAAATCATCCATGCCGTGCTTGATCGCGCGGCCAAAATTGTAGTTTCCCCAGAACGCATCCTTGTCGTCACCCCACAGATGCATATACACCAGCGTGTTATTGCCCTTGTCGTATGGCTGGTAGGTCACCATGCGCTTGAACGGCCAGATACGCGAACCCGGATCGGATGCGCTGCCTTCGAGATGGTTTATCTCGACCGGCTTGGAGGGATCGAACTGGGTGGTCACCAGGGTGTAGTCCTCCTTGCCGTTGAACCAGACATACTCGGGTATCACGTTCTCGGCGTACTTGAAGTTGCCCTTGATCGACTTGTAGGTATGCCGCGCCTCGCCGTTGCCTTGCACATAGCCTTCCTCGCGGAAGCCTTCGCCGTTGCGCGTGCGGCCGGCGGTGCGCCAGTCCCACTCGACCTTGGTTGCCACGCCACCCCGCGCGAAGGCGGGCACGTGACAGGTGGCGCAGGCGACGCGGTCGGTATGATCGTTCAGCTTGATCCCCATCAGGCCCAGCTTGCCGTGCGGCTGGTTGTCATGGCAGCTTTCGCAGGTCGCCGTCTGTCGCGGCAGGCCCGGCTTGCCGCGACCTGCGGTATCCTTCGCGATCGGCGCATACCGGCTGCCCGCCCATTCATGGCCTTCACCGACATGGCAGATGCCGCAGGCGAAGTTCTCGCCATCCTCGCCCATGTGTACATCGACATCCCGCGTCGGCTTGAACAGCGCCGAGGAGAGATCGCCGTGCTTCACGTTGTCGCCGCCGCCTCCGTAGAAATGGCATGCGCCACAATTATTGCGGCCCGGCAGCTTCACGCTCTGCGCGACCTTGGTCCAGTCGATCGCGGGCTTGCCCTCGAACATCACCGCGCAGGCCTTGTTTCCCTTGGTGGGCGGCAGTTTGTAGTAGGTACCGGTGGAATCGTGACACACCAGGCAATCGATATTTTTCTGGTTGCTGAAGTCGTAGGTGCGGGAATCCTTCAGACCATAACCGGCGTGACACTGGGCGCACATGCCTTCGTTGCCGGCCGCGTTGGTGCAGAAGTTATTCACCAGGTAGCGCTTGCCCAGTTGCTGCCCGGTTTCCGGGTTGTGATAGGACCAGGTCCAGTGCTTGTTCTTGACGAACTGGTCGCCAGCCTTGTTATGGCATTTCAGGCAGGCCTCGGTGACCTCCGGACCGCTGTTGAACGGGCCTTGCAGCTCCTTCAGTTTGGCGTGATCCGTGGTGGATTTGTCGTCCTCCTTCTTGCCCAGCCGGGTGACCGACTTGTCGACCGGACGATGGCTGGTGGCCTCGGTGTATTCGCGGATACCCACTTCCACGCCGCCAGCCGTCTTGCCGGGTGCCGTGATGCTTGGCAGCGTTTCCGCCAGTAGAGGCAGGGTCAGGCAGCTCAGCAAACCGGCAAATACCAGGCGCGCGAGCAATAGATTTCGGTACATGATGCATCTCCTTCGGCCAGAAGTCGGTTGGTTCATCGCCAACCGGACTGAATTTATTTCGCGATCATAACCCCGCCGCCAAATAGAATCTTTGAGATGAATCAAGGTGGACGGCGGAGATTCACCGGCCCGGGAGGAACAAGGCGAGACTGGAAGTCAGCCTCGGAGACGATAGTGCTG
>JALULB010000309.1:6871-21348 GCA_027041035.1 Sedimenticola sp.
AAACGCGGACAATCCTTGCGCCACGGTGTATAGCGGGGAAGCTGGAAAACATCGTCGCTGGCGCTGGCAACGCCCCAGTTTGTCGCGACCGCAGCGCGAAATCCGGCCTGTTTCACCAGGCCGACATCGCGGGGCAGATAGTCCTCGTTCAGCTTGCCGTTGGGGTAGGCGAACAGATCGACCGGCGCGCCGGTGATCGCCTCGACATCGGCCTTGCCCTGGGCAATCTCGCGCCGCGCATCCGCTTCGTTCAAGCGCGCCAGGATCGGATGATCGACGGTATGCGCGCCGAATTGGATACCCAGGCCACCCGCCCCGGCCATCTGCGACTCGCTCAGCATCAGATCATCGGGCAAACCGTCAACCATCGATTCCAGTCGATCCGTTACCTGCCTGCGTCGATCGGCATCGGCGTATTTTATCCGCGAGATGATCTTGGCGGCCGCCTGGTACCGCTGTTGCTCTCCACCGAGTTCGTAACGCTCCAGATCGATGTCGGTCAGGTCGAGCGGTGCGTCGGGCAGGCGCCGCACGGCTTCGAGAACGGTATCGTTCCACATCCGGCCGCCATCGAGGAAACCGCTGGCGATGAACACCGTCGCCGGCAGGCCGTGGCGCTGGAGCAACGGCCCGGCCAGGGTGATATTGTCGGCATAGCCATCGTCGAAGGTCAGCACCGCCGCGCGCGCCGGCAGTGTATTCGTGGCCAGACGATCCAGCGCCTCACCGAGCGGCAATACGTTCCACAGCCGCCCGATGCAGTCCAACTGCCTGTCGAAGGTGTGTACGTCCGGTTCGCCCGGTCGCATGCTATCCGTTGCCGTCAGTACGCGATGGAAGATGAAGATGTTTAGCCGGCCTCTCTTGCCCCCGGGGGACATCGCGCTAAGCACGGATCTGGCAATGGAATGCATCACCACCTCGGAGCCGGCCCGCCGATCGACGGCTTCGGACGCTTCTCCCGGCTGCCGTTCATTTCCGGCTCTTTCTCCAGGGACACCGCTACATCAGCTTCCTGTTCCCGCGTCAGATAATCGCGCAATACCACGGTGATCGCGATCAGATGCCACGGCAGATCGAAATAAGACAGACTGAGAAAAGCACCACCCACCATGTAGGCAATCAGTGAGACCTGTATCATGCTCGCGAGCTGCATCGCCCACACGTAACCTTCGTGCTCTCGGGAAAAAAGCACCACCCAGCGAGCATTGCGCCAAGCCAGCCAGAGTATCGCCAGAAACAGGATCAGACCGATCCAGCCATGCTCACCAAGCACCGAAAAATAGATGCTGTGAGCCACGTGGATGTCGTCCGGATCGGGCGCCCAGGCTTCGAATGCCTGTGGCGTCCAGATGTTGAATCCGCCACCGCTGGGCCGCGCGTTCGCCACGTTGATCGAGAAATGCCAGGCATTGATGCGCCCCAGCGCCGACCGGTCCTGATCATAGGTCTTAATGGTCGACATGCGTTCATCCCATTTCTTCGGCATGAACAAGATCATCAACGGCACGAGCAGCACAACGATCGACGCCACCAGCGCTTTCTTCTTCGAGTTGCGAAACAGAAACACCATCATCGCGCCGGTCGCCAGGAAGGCGCCTCGGGAATAGGAACCGATGACCGACACAAGGCAGAGCAGTACTGCCGCCAACAAACCGTACTTGACCCATTTCTTGTCATACTGCTGGAACAGAAAATAGATCAGCGGGACGATCATCAACAAGGCCAGCGCGAGTTCATTATTATCCTCGATAAACGAGCCAGGAGGACCCCAGACACGAAAGCTACCCCCGGTAAGCAAGGTGAATATGCCCCCCTTCACTCCGAAGAAACCTATCGACATGACGATGACCCAGATCAGGCCGATGAGCTTTTCACGATCGTTGATCAACAACATCGTCAAGATCGTGACGAATTGGATCTTCAGCACCTTGATGAACTGCTCCATCGCCGCTTCTGGATAGACTGCCGCGAATGTGGTTACCGCCATCCAGAGCAAGAACACGAACCAGATGATGGTCAGCGAGGTTATTGGAAAGCGCTTCTTCTCCTTCGACATGAAGATGCTGATAAGTGTCACGATCGCAACGATCTGCGCGAACGGCATATTGTAGGCAAACCCCCATCCGAGCCGGTGGGGGTTCATGTAACTGAGCCACGACCAGACATAGATGCCGATGTAAGGCCGGCTCAGGATGTATGGCAGCGAACCAAACACCAGCAGGGTAACAAGGATATCGCGCATAGCTTGTTTCTCCAGTACGCTCCAGACGCGGTGCGATCAGACCGCGTGACTGACGATATAGCGAAATTTCCCGGATTTCTCCGCCAGTATCTCGTCGACGGCCTGTATGTCGATCTCCACCGATTCACCCAGGCGCTGCTTCAGCCCCGCCTCGATACGATTCCGGACATCCGCGTCGAAGTCCGCGTCGGTCACCAGATAGACGCGGGTTCTGTCGACCGATTCCTGCACGATCTTGAAACGCTGCACGCCGGGCTCGTCGCGAATCACATAGATCAGCGCCAGTCCATGCATCAGCGTGCCGTCCTTGGCGATGACGAAATCGGTCGAACGGCCCTCGATCTTCTCCAGTATCGGCAGGCCACGCCCACAGGCGCACTGGCCTTCACCCAATGCACCGATATCGCCGGTGCGATAGCGGATGAACGGGTAGTCGCCGGTCGCCAGATGGGTCACGACGATCTCGCCCGATTCACCCGGCGCGACCGCTTGCCCGTCCCGATCGAGTATCTCCACGATGATATCTTCCGCGGTGATATGCATATTGCCTTGCGGGCAGGCATGCGCGATAAAGCCGGCGTCACGGCCACCATATCCATTCGCCACCGGGCACCCGAAGGCACGTTCTATCACGGCCTTCTGTTCGTCGTACAGACGTTCCGAGGTAACGAAGGCAACGCGAATCCCGCGCTGACTCAGATCGACGCCCTGGTCCAGCGCGTGCTGGCCGATACGCGACAGCGACGACGGATAGCCAAACAGCATCGCCGGGCGGAACGCGTGAATCTCCTCGACGAAGCGATCCAGGTTCCGGGGTGACATGTCGAAGGCCGGAATCAGGCGGCTGCGAAACAGACGGTCGCGCAGCGCTCTTACCCTGTCCTGCGAACCCAGCTCGACCGGAGAACCCCAGACGACGATCTCGCGATCGCCGATGTCCACGTCCCACCAGCGCGTCGCGCGCCATTTCGCCGCGACATCGTGCGACACGCGCTCGTTGCCGATGTGGAACACCAGCGGCTCGCCGGACGATCCTCCGGTATTGAAGCGTGCCAGTCCGACCGCGTCGCTGGCCTTCATGTCGTCGGCATTCTGGCGAATGATCTCCTTGGTCAACAGCGGCAGGCGACGCAGATCGTCCAGCGAACGCAGATCCCCGGCATGGAAGTCCAGTTCGGAGAACACCCTTCGATAGTAGGGTACTTTTTCAGCGGCGCGTTTCAGCAGCGTCCGCAGACGCTCCAACTGATACGCCCGCAGACGCTCCGCGTCCCACCACTGGCTCTGTTCCATGTGGCGACGCACCGCTACGCTGGAATGGTGCTTCAAGCGTTCGTGCAACGGAAAAAGCACGCCGGAAACCAGTTTTGTATAGAAATCCATCAAGACATCCTGCTGTCGACGACAATGCCGACTTTCATGTAACTACTCAGCTAACCGCTGAAATGCGCCAGCTCTGCGTTCAAAAATGGTCATTTACACTTGTAACTCGGCAATTGCTCCTGCATTGCCCTAAGTAAGTTACATCCCTGTAACGATCACATTTTTTGCCTTGATCTGACGCATTTCAGCGGCGATCTGAGCAGTTACCCTTTATTTGACTACTCGCTGAGTAGTTACACTTTCATTGACTCTGACAATTATATCGCCTCCGCCAGCCAAACGCCGGACTCTCGCGTGCGTGCCATTGCGCGCTTGGCAAGGCGCGAGGAGGCCATGGGGCCATTCCCCACAACGACGGACAACGCCACCAAGGGCGGAAGACTGCATGCGGGAGTCCCGAAGCTTGGCGGATGGAGGCTATAATCCAGCCCTACCCGCCAGCTCATGATAGAGCGACAGCCACTGCCCGCGCACCGTCTCCCAGTCGAAAGCCTCCACGCTTTCCCGGCCGTTTTCGACCAGGTGACGATACAATTCGCGATCATGCAGCAGGCGACGCAATGCCTGTCTCAGGCAGGCATCATCGTCCACCGCGCACAGCAGCGCGTTATGCCCATCCTCGACAAGAAACGGGATGCCGCCGGCACGCGTCGAGACGATGGCGACGCCCACCGCCATCGCCTCGATCAGCGAGTTCGGCGTATTGTCCACGCGACTGGTATTCAATAGGATGTCCGCCCGCTGGTAGAGCGCGATCATCGCATCGCGATCCAGACGACCAAGAAACTCGGTATGCGCCGAGATGCCCAGTTCCTCGGCCTGCTCGCGCAGCGCCTCGGCCCGCGGGCCTTCCCCGGCAATCAGCAGACACGCACCCGGCGCCTCGGAGAGCAGGCCGGCAAAGGCCCGCAACGCCACGTCCACGCCATAGATGGATTCCAGATTTCGCGTCACCGCGATCACTGGTGAACGTGGGTCCGCGATCGCCGCTTCCGGTTTGAAACGAAAACGCTCCAGCATCACGACATTCGGAATCACCCGGCTATCGAGCCGCCATTCGGCAAATACCTCGCGCAGGAAACCCGAAGGCACGACCATCGCTTGAGCCCGACGCATCACCGGCATCACCCAGCGTGCCTGGGAGCGCAGAAAGACGCGCGCCTGTCCGCCCCGATAGTTGATCACCACCGGCTTGCCACGCAAGCGCGCAATCAGGATGGCGGGCGTGGCGAACAGATGCCACGACCACCCGGAGTTCGCCATCAGATGCACGACATCCACCGCGCCCAGCTCGCGCCACAGGGAGGTCAGATAGGGCAGCAGGCGCGCGCCGGCGCGGACGCCGCGAATCCGTCCCATCCAACGCGGCCAATAAGCTGGATTGACAGCGACGAAACGGACATCGCAGCCCTCTTCCCGGAGCAGATCCACGAGTTGCGCGGTCTGCATCGCCATACCACCATTCGGCGGCGGCGCCGGACCGATGACGGCCAGCTTCAGCGGCGCGTCGACCGCGACAGTCTCAACCACCACGGCGCTGGAGCAGACGCTCATATATCGGAGGATAACGCGACACACTGTTATTCCAGGTGCGTTCCTCATGCACGTAACGCAGTGCGTTATCGAGTATTGCCGCCCAGCTTTCTGGTGCGGCAAACAGCGCGTTCGCCCGTTTCGCCAGATCGTCGGCCGAATCGGCCTGGAACAGAAAACCGTTCTCTCCGTCACGGATCAACTCATGATGCCCACCGACATCGGAGGCCAGCACCAGCTTGCGCTGCGCCATTGCCTCCAACGGCTTCAGCGGCGTGACCAGATCGGTCAGGCGCATCGAGATACGCGGATAGACGAACAGATCGACCAGTCCGTAGTAACGCTTCACCTCATCGTGCGGTACGCGGCCGGTAAAGATGACCTTGTCCGTCAATCCGAGACGCTGGCATTGCGCCTTCAGTTGTTCCTCCCGAGGCCCGCCACCAACCAGCAGCAAGCGGCAATCCGGCGTCTGGCTCAGAATTTTGGGCAGCGCGTCGACCAGCAGATTCAGTCCTTCATAGGCATAGAACGATCCGATGAAACCGATCACTCGCTTGTCTTGCAGGCCCAGGGATTCCGCCAACGCCTCGTCGCGCGGGTGCTCGGCGGAGAATTTTTCCGCGTTCACCGCATTTGGAATGACGGTGATCTTGTCGGCCGGGATGCCACGTCCGGCGATATCCTTGCGCAGGCCTTCGCAGATCACCGTGACCGCATCGGCGCGGCGGAATACGCTGGTCTCCAGCGCGCGGGTCACGCGATAGCGCAGATCACCTTCCCGGATGGTGCCGTGATCGACGGCGGCATCCTCCCAGAATGCCCGGCATTCATAGACCACAGGTATCGACTGTTTCGCGCCGACCGCCAGCGCCGCCGAACCATTGAGGCTGGGGGAGTGCGCATGCAGTATATCCGGCTTTTCGATGGCGACCACCTCGGCCAGACGCTTGCGCAACGAACGGATCACCTCCCATTGGTTCAGCACCGGCAGACGCGAGAGTAGCGGGTTGACCCGGTGGGTACGGTAGAAACGCAGGCCGTCCACCTCTTCGACGGGCGGGCCTTCGGCATAGTGCTTGCAACTCGTCAATTGCACGGTGTCGATGCCGAGCGCGCGCTGCTGCTCAAGAATCGAACGCGTGCGAAAGGTATAGCCGCTATGCAGTGGAATCGAATGATCGAGTATGTGTAGAACCTTCATAGTCACAACCAGGAAAATCGATAGTCAAGCGTTGGCGATCTGACGCTGGAAGGATTCGAACATCAGCAGACTCCACAATGGCGCGCTGTAGTCACGTACTCCAGACTGATGGGCATCCACCAGGTGCTGGAGATACTTGCGATCGAACAAGCCGGTATCCGCCAGGGTGTCGCCGAGAACCGATTCCCTGAGCCTAGCCTTCAACGGCCCGCGAAACCAGGACGCCAGCGGTACGGCGAACCCCATCTTGTGACGATACAACACATCGTTCGGCAGATAGGGTTCCAACGCTTTCTTGAAGATGTACTTCCCTTCCCTGCCGCGCAACTTCAGCTCCGGACTCAGGCCGGACATCCACTCCACCAGTTTATGGTCCAGCAGGGGTACTCGCACCTCCAGCGCGTGCGCCATGCTGGCGCGATCCACCTTGGTCAGGATGTCACCGACCAGATAGGTTTTCATATCCAGATACTGTACCTGCGACAAGGGATGATCGGGCGCGTTCCTGGCATGCCGACGCATGACCTCGACAGCCTGATAGCCCTGCAATTCCGATTTAAAGCGATCGCTGAACAGCCGGGCACGCATCTCGTCGGAAAGCAACGAGACGCTGTGGAAATATCCAGCCACGTTGTCACGCGCGAGCGCCTGAAAGGTCGTCTTGGCGCGCAGCACCTTGGGTGCCCAGTCGGCTTTCGGATAGATACGGCCGAGTCCACCGAACAAGGGCTGGCGCAACATGCCGGGAATCATACCGCGCATCCTGGCTTCGTACATATGCCAGCGATAGCGCCGATAGCCCGCCAGGTTCTCGTCCCCGCCGTCACCGGAGAGCACCACGGTGACCTTCTGCTTGGCCAACTGACAGACCCGATAGGTCGGAATCGCCGAGCTGTCGGCGTAAGGTTCGTCATAGAAGAAAGCGAGTTTATCGACCAGGTCGAAATCATCGGTGTCGACGTTGCCGACAAAGTGATTGGTCTGATAGCGGTCAGCCACCTGCTGGGCAAACTCGGTTTCATTGAACCGTGGGTCGCTGAATGAGATCGAGCAGGTGTTCACCGGCTCCTTCATCAGACCGGCCATCATCGCGACGATCGCGCTGGAATCCACGCCACCGGACAGGAACGCGCCCAGCGGCACCTCCGACACCAAACGCAGATCGGTGGCATCGCGCAAGCGCTCCATCAGCGCTTCGCCGGCCGCCTGTTCGTCACCCACGGAGACCGGCCCGAACGGAACGTCCCAGTATTGCCGAGGCTCAGGTACCGCTTCACCCTGACGGAGCAGCATGAAATGACCCGGCTCCAGCTTGTGCAGACTCTTGTATATGGTGCGCGGCTCGGGGATATAGCCGTAAGCAAAGTATTCCTCTACCGCCAACGGGTCGATATCGCGATCCAGGCCGGGGTATTTGTACAGCGTCTTCAGCTCGGAGCCGAAGATGAACCGACCGTCCGGCATCAGGCCGTAGTGCAGCGGCTTGATGCCCAGTCGGTCACGTGCCAGAAACAGCGTTTTCTTGTTTCTGTCCCAGACGGCGAATGCAAACATGCCACGAAAATGCTTCAGGCAATCGACTCCCCACTCTTCCCAGGCATGCACGATGACCTCGGTGTCCGAATGGGTGTGAAAGCGATGGCCCAGGGATTTCAGCTCCTCTGCCGTGGTGGCGAAGTTGTAGATCTCTCCGTTGAAAACCACGACGACACTGTCGTCCTCGTTGAACATCGGTTGCTGCCCGGAGGACAGATCGATGATCGACAAGCGCCTGTGCCCGAGTCCCACGCCGGGTTCGACGTGCAGCCCACCTTCGTCCGGACCACGGTGAAACTGCGCCTCGTTCATGTCATGCAACAACTGGCGCGGAATCTCCCCCGGCCCGCGTGTATCGAAAATGCCAACTAAACCACACATATTATTTATCCCGCCTATCGGGCATCCGCCGGGCCACGCCCGGTGGATGCCTGACGCTGTACCTCGATAAGTGCTTCATACACCGCCGTATATTCACGCACGGTATTACCCCAATTGAATCGATCTTCTATTTTCTGTCGCGCGACACGGCCCATCTCCAACCTCAATTCCCGGTCATCGAGTAACTCGGCCAATCGCCGCGTCAGCGCCGTCCCGTCGCCAACATCGATCAGGAAACCGCTACGCCCGTCCTCGACCAGTTCGGGATTGCCACCGACCCGGGTCGCGATGACTGGCAAGCCGCACGCCATCGCTTCGAGAATGGTGTTGGATATGCCTTCGTTGAGCGATGGCAGCACAAAGACATCCAACTGGCATAGCAGCGCGCCGACATCCGATCGGTCACCGGCAAACCAGCATCGATCCGCTACCCCGAGCTCGCGGGAAAGCGCTTCCAGCATTTCACGTTGGGGACCGTCACCCACGACAATCAAGCCGAGTTGTTCAGGCTGTCGCGACCGCTGTTCGCACAACGCGGCGAAGGCGCGTATCAGCGTATCCTGCGATTTCACCGCCGCCAGTCTCCCCACGGTTCCGACCAGCAACACCCCGGGACGGGCGAACGCGGGAGGAAACCCGGCACGCTCCTTATCGTCCACCGGGCGGAAACGGGACTGATCCACGCCGTTATAGATCTGCGTCACCTTCGAGCGCGGAATCCCCACGGTATCGCTCAACCAGCGTTGCAGATCCTGGCTCACCGCGATGTAGCGATGAATGAAACGCCCCATGAAACGACGGAAACGGTTATAGCCCTTGTGCCGCCCGTCCAGGTCGAACATATCCCGTCCATGCTCGCCATGTACCCGCCCCGCGCGCCAACGACGCAGGCCCAAGAGCTGCATCTCCAGCGTACCGAAATTACGCGTGTGAATGATGTCCGGTCGCAGCTGTCCGAGCAGCCGCCAGAAGCGCCAGTACAAGCGAAAATCATGCCCCTCGCGCTTATGCAGTTCATGCACGCTGACCGAGGGATTCGTTACCCGGGCGGCAAAATCATCGGCGCGCGTAAGACAGACGATATGCTGGTCGAAATCCTCCGCGGGCATCCGGTTGATGATATTCACCAAGCCATTCTCCAGGCCACCGGTACTCAGGGCATGGATAACGTGCATGATGACAGGCTTTGCTTTTGACATCCGCTGATGCCGCCTTACTTGGCGACCCTCAGCCAATCACGCGAGAAACGTTCGAGACGCTCGCGCGCCGACTGATACTTTTCCCTTGGCGCCGGAGTGAACAGTATGACCTGTAACTCAGCGCCGGTATCGCCGGAGAGGCGCTTGCGTGTCTGCAATAGCTTGGTCAGATAGGGATTGGCGGTATTCGTCGCGCCGACCTGATACCACTTGAATATGACGAGATCACGATCGAAGCCGCGCAACACGACCTCGTCCGCGTCGACCGATTGGCCCGGCGACAGATCGAAATCCACCTTTCCCCGTGAGACGACGCGCCAGCGCTTGTCACCCGGCGCAATCAGCAGGTGCTCCGAGTTTACCAGCTCGGCGCCCTGGGTTTCGTTACCAAAACTGGCCAGATACAGGCCGACGACATGGCCGCCATCGCGGAAGTACGTGATCGACTCCGTCGCCGCGTCCTTGATCGCGGGTTTCCAGCGCCAGCCGGGATCCGGGTTGGTGCGCCACGCACCCGAGATACTCCCGGCAAGCGAGGTCAGCGTCGGCACCTCGGCCAGCGTCTGACCGCGCAACCAGGTTGCCGAAACCGGCCATGCGACGTAGCTCAGCGCGAGCACAAGAAAGAAGATCGGCAGATTCGAACGCTGGCACTCCTTGATATCCGGCAGCGCGGCGCTAGCGTCGACCTTCGGGTGCACCGCGTCCGGGTCCTTCCAGAAGGAGCCGATATAGAAGAGTATCGCCATCACGATACCGAAGAAGATCCAGCCGTAGATCAGATGATCCACGCCGACCGCGATCTTCATGTCGCTCAGATGCCCGAGCATGACGATCATGTAGGCGCGCAAGCCATTGGCGATGATTGGAACGATGAACGACAGCAGGATAAACAGCGCCCGCTTCCATAGTTTGGAATAGGTCAGATAGGCATACAGGAAACCCAGGGTCACCGAAGCGATCAGGTAGCGCACGCCGCTGCATGCTTCCACCACCGACCAACTACCGCTGGGCAGCGTAAAATACATGCCTTCCCGATATACCGGAATACCGGTATAGCGCAGCATATCCACGGTGAAACTCGCGGTGAATTCCATCATCGGCGGCACCAGCGCCTTGCCGACCGGCACCATGAAGAACAGAAAGCCGAGTGGAAACATCAGGCGCTTCGCGACATCATGGCCGAGCACCGCCCAGACACCCGCGATCAGCATGGCGACGACAGCGTACTCCTGCACCACCAGCACGTTGGCGAGATTCCCCAGCAACCAGATGAAACCGGCGATCAGCACACCGAGTAACGGCCACCAATCAAAGCGTGGCGCCAACGCACGATAGCTGCCCCAACGGTCCCAGATCAGCCAGGCGCTGATCGGCACGACCAGAAACCCGTGGGTAAAGGTCGCCGAACTCATCCATGTGTGTACCATGGCGGCCCAAGTATCGAAAAACACCGCTACCACCAACACGACAAGCAGAAGCAGGTGCCCGGCCGCCTTTTTCCAGCACGCAGAAATTTTCATGTCCAGTTTTCCGTGGATCGGGCCGTCGAAAAACATGCATCAGGCACTGTTTTCCGCTCCCCCCGGTCGTTGAAGTGTGAGTAATTCGTCGCGACCATCATCTCAACCCCGACAGCACGGGCTTCAGGCTGCTCTGCCAAGCGTATCCGTCGATGACCCGCTGCCGCGCCGCCTGTCCGATAGCCTCGGCGCGTTGCCTGTCTTCCAGGAACTCCAGACAGCGCAGAAAGTCCCGGGCATCGTTCGCGACGAGCAAGTCCCGACCATCCTCGGCGACGATGCCTTCCAGCGCCGCGTCGGTGGCCAGTACCGGTCGCCCCATGGCCATGCCTTCCAATACCTTGTTCTGTATGCCGCGCGCGATACGCAGCGGTGCAACGACGGCCCAGGCATCGCGCACATAGGGGCGCACGTCGGGCACGCGTCCGGTAACGCTGACACCGTCTTTCCGAGCAAGTTGCTTCACTGCTTCCGCTGGTTTGGATCCGACGATGACAAAGCGCAGATCGCTCCATCGACGACGCAGTACCGGCATCACCTCTTCCACGAACCAGACGACCGCTTCGATGTTCGGCCAGTAATCCATCGCGCCGGTGAACACCAGGCGCGGCGCATCGTCCGAATAGACAGCCGGCAGTTCGGTATCCGCCGAGAAATAATCGGTATCCACGCCGTTATTGAAGTAAGCGGCAGGATGCGCCAGATCCGGAACCAAACGGCTGAATAGATCGGCCTCGGCCCTGGAAACGAAGAAACTCTGGTCGAACGCGGACGCGACCTGCTTTTCGTAGGCCAGCAGACGGTCGGCTTCGCGGTTATAGATCCAACTCGTCGGCCAGGATTTCGTCGCCGCGTACTGGCGCCATTTGTCTGAATCCACGTCGACGAAATCCATCACGCGGTTGATGTCCCGGTAGGCGTCCGACATGACGAATTGCGCCATCGCGGAGGAGTAGACAAGGATATTCTCCGGTCGATACTTTTCGATACTCCGCCCGACCCAGGAGGAGAAGGCCGCCGACTGGTAATACGGCAGGCTCAACGGCTGCCCGTGGAGCAGGCCTTTCAGGCTCTTCAGCTTGGCGCCGCGTGGCGACAGCGGATGCAGATAGACCTCTTCGCACATATCCTCCAATGCCTGCCGATACTGCCAATCGTTGTCGTCGTCGACAAAGGCACCGAGCACCACGGCATGCTCCTGGCTCACCTCGCGCAACAGGTGAAAGGAACGAATCTTGTCACCCTTGTCGGGAGGAAAGGGAATCCGATGGCAAAGCATCAGCAGGGCAGGTTTCATCGTTTCGACGCCACGCCGGAAGCTAACCCAGATGCCGGGAGATCATCGGACCCAAGCGGTTGGCCAACGGCAACGGCAGCTTCTTCCAGGTATCGATGACAAGGCGGTACTTCGGATTGGACGGATTCAGTTCGGGCAAGGATTCGCCGGGCTTCAGCCAGTATTCATAGTGCAGTGGCTGGGGTTCGAAGCCCCAGTTCTTCTTGAACGAGAACGGGCCGGTGCCGACCTTGCTGCGACCGAAGTCGAAGCGCTTCGCGCCCCGGGCGCGGGCATGACACATCAGCTTCCAGTACATGAAGTCATGCGCCTTCAATGCCCGCGCCTGGGGTATGCTGCCAGCGTAATACGGCAATACCTGATCGCGAAAATAGAAGCTCAGCACGCCGGCCACCGGTCGTCCTTCATGCTTCACCACGGCCATTTCGCAAGCATCGCCAAACACCTCGGCGAGCGCCGGAAACAGCTTGCGACTGAATACCGGTGTACCCAGATTCCTGACGCTTTCCGCATATAGTGCATAGACCAGCGCGGCATCGTCGCTGATTTCGAGTTCAAGGCCGGCCTTGATGCCCTTGCGCACCATCGCGCGCTGCTTACGCGGAATAGCCTGCAGGATGGCATCATCATCCTCGGCCATCTCTTTCCTGAAGGTGAAATACAGGTCGTCCTTTACCGGCCAACCGGTATGTTGGCGCCGCTCATGCTTGAATTCGATCGAAGCCACGCCAAGCTTTTCCGCCAGGCTTTCCGCCTCGCCGAACAACGCCTGGCGCGCCGCGTCGGTGTTCGCCGCCACGCCACCATAGACACAGAACGGCAATGCGCTGAGACGATTGCCAAACAGCAGGCTCTTCATATGTGCCAGTGGCAACACGCCTTCGATCATGCCGTCGCGTTCGACATACAGGAAATAGGCGGTATGGCCAAATACCTGTTCCATGATCGTCCGCCAGCCGGCGCGATGGAAGAAGCTTGCATCGGGACAGGATGCCACGAAATCGTCCCAACGCTGGACATCGCCGCTATTGAGCGTACGGAGAGTCAAACCACCCAGTGCTGCATTCACGCTGTTTTTCCCGATTCAGATAAAGTTATCGACGCCTCGTCCCGGGGCAGAAATATCCTGTCCATGCGATCCCACTTCAAATCTCCAAGCAAACGCTTCAGCCTGGACTCCATCTGCTCCAGATGCAGATAATGTCTGAACTTCGCCTTACGACTGATACCCTCGATACGCGGCTGCCGGGGGTCGATCTCCCAAGGGTGGAAATAGAAGACCCCGGGCATGCCTTCCTGCTGGTTCACGCGCCGGATCGCCCAGCGGCTCAAGGCATAGGGAAAGAAGCGAAACCAACCGCCGCCGCCCGCCGGCCACTGCTTACCCAGGGCATTGACCGTGGTGACCGGAATCTCGACGAAATCATCGGCCGGCAACGGATGGAAGGGAAAGCGCGGCGCTTCCGACATGCCGTACAGATCATGATTGATTGGAAAGATACTCGAGCTGTAACGATAGCCGGCATCACGCAGCTCATCGAGCGCCCAGAGATTGTCCCGACCGATCGAGTAGCTGGCGGCGCGATAGCCACGTACCGGCACACCGCCCAGGTCTTCCAGAAGATCCTTGGTACGACGGATATCGTCGCGAAACTCCTCGGGCCGTTGGCCGGTTACGCGAATGTGTTCCCAACCATGACTGGCCAGTTCGTGACCGGCATCGACGATGCGCCCGACCATCCGGGGGTAACGCTTCGCGACCCAGCCCAAGGTGAAGAAGGTCGCCTTCACATCGGCCTGCTCGAACAACGCCAGAATGCGTTCCACATTCCGTTCCACCCGGCATTCGTAACGATCCCAGGCGGCATGCTCGACATGCTTCTCGAACGCGGATACCTGGAAATAATCCTCGACATCGACGGACATACCATTGGTGATCGGCTGCGTGCGCAGCACTGGCGCGGGCAAAGTGGATTTCAGTGTCATGCCTCCGCACTCCCGACGCGGTACTTTTCAACCAGCCACGCTTCCACCACCTCGGCTATCCGGTCAGCCGCCCGACCATCCCAGAACTCGGGAACACGCCCCGACTTGCCTCCGGTCTCCAGAATATCCTCGACAACCGCTCGAATCCGGGTCGACGAGGTGCCGACGATCTCGTTGGTGCCTTCCGTCA
>JALULB010000310.1 GCA_027041035.1 Sedimenticola sp.
TGGTCGCCAGGTCGCGTGCCGCCGCTACGGCCCTCGATACCACTAAACCCCCGATTTCCCGTATTGCCCCCCGATTTCCCCCGGGCTTTTGTGGTGGTTTTGATTTATGTCAGTTCAATACGTATCCGAATTATCTAATCTGGTCTGCATTGAGACGTTCGGATCGAAGCGCTTTCACGCGATGTCGGTGTGCGTGCTTCCGCGAGACACGGCAGGATCGAGCCGGGTTCGGATGTCAATGACCAGCCAGTCGGCGGGCGTCGCCTGCCGGCTTTCCGTCGAATATTCAACCAGGAGTCGGCATTATGAAACAAACCCGGCGTGACTTTATAAAGACCAATGCCATCGCCGCGACAGCGGCGGCGGCGGGCATCACCCTTCCAACCCTGAGTACCACGGCCCAGGCCGAGAGCAACAAGATCCGCTGGGACAAGACCGCCTGCCGCTTCTGTGGCACCGGCTGTTCCGTGCTGGTCGGCGTCAAGGACGATCGCATCGTGGCGACCCAGGGCGATCCGGATGCCCCGGTGAATCGCGGCCTGAACTGCATCAAGGGCTATTTTCTGTCGAAGATCATGTACGGCAAGGATCGCCTGACCCAGCCGTTGCTGCGCATGACCAACGGCGAGTACGACAAGGAAGGCGAGTTCACCCCGATCAGTTGGGACCAGGCCTTCGATATCATGGCCGAGAAGTGGAAGGCGGCCATCAAGCAGAGCATGGAAGAGAACAAGGGCAAGCCGGTGGACAAGATCACCTCGCGCGTCGGCATGTTCGGTTCCGGCCAGTGGACGGTGTGGGAGGGCTATGCCGCTTCCAAGCTGTACAAGGCGGGCTTCCGCTCGAACAATCTCGATCCGAACGCGCGGCATTGCATGGCCTCGGCGGTGGGCGCGTTCATTCGCGCATTCGGCGCCGACGAGCCGATGGGCTGCTACGATGACCTGGAGCATGCCGACGCCTTCGTGCTGTGGGGGCCGAACATGGCCGAGATGCACCCGATCCTGTGGTCGCGTCTGACCGATACCCGCCTGACCAAGGAAGGCTGCGAGGTGCACGTGTTGTCCACCTACCGCCATCGCAGCTTCGAGCTGGCGGACAACGACATGATTTTCAAGCCGCAGACCGACTTGGCGATCCTGAACTATATCGCCAACTACATCATCGAGAACGAGGCCTATAACAAGGACTTCATCGCGAAGCACGTCAACTTCACCAAGACGCCGACCGACATCGGATACGGTCTGCGTCCGACCGATCCGCGCGAGAAGAAGGCGAAGAACCCCGGCAAGGGCAAGCTGAGCAAGATCAGCTTCGAGGAATACGCCGAATCGGTGAAGCCCTACACGTTGGAGCATGCCTCGGCGCTGTCCGGCGTGCCGAAGGAGAAACTGCTGCGCCTGGCCAAGCTGTATGCCGATCCCAACAAGAAGATCACCTCCTACTGGACGATGGGCTTCAACCAGCATACCCGTGGCGTCTGGGCGAACGGCCTGTGCTACAACATCCATCTGCTGATGGGCAAGATCTCCGAGCCGGGCAACGGTCCGTTCTCGCTGACCGGCCAGCCCTCGGCCTGCGGCACCGCGCGCGAGGTCGGCACCTTCTCGCACCGCCTGCCGGCGGACTACGTGGTGTTCAAGAAGCCGCATCGCGATTTCGCCGAGAAGATCTGGAAACTGCCGGAAGGCACGATTCCGGGCAAGAAGGGCTATCACGCGGTGTTGCAGAACCGCATGTTGAAGGACGGCAAGCTGAACGCCTACTG
Organism: Sedimenticola sp.; assembly: GCA_027041035.1. GTDB lineage: Bacteria > Pseudomonadota > Gammaproteobacteria > Chromatiales > Chromatiaceae > JALSSX01. The sequence continues at coordinate 1,769 of JALULB010000310.1, forward strand.
GGTGATGTGCACCAACAACATGCAGGCCGGCGCGAACATGAACGAGGAGACCTATCCGGGCTATCGCAATCCGGACAACTTCATCGTTGTCTCCGATCCTTACCCCACGGTCACCGCGCAGGCGGCCGACCTGATCCTGCCGACCGCGATGTGGGCGGAGAAGGAAGGCGCCTATGGCAACGCCGAGCGCCGCACCCAGTTCTGGCGCCAGCAGGTCAGCGCGCCGGGCGAGGCCAAGTCCGATGTCTGGCAGATCATGGAGTTCTCGAAGCGCTTCAAGACCGAGGAGGTCTGGCCGGAAGAGCTGCTGGCGAAGAAGCCCGAGTATCGTGGCAAGACCCTGTACGAGATCCTCTATGCCAACGGCCAGGTGGACAAGTTCCCGAAGACCCAGGTCAAGGACGAGGCGGGTAACGTCTATCAGAATCATGAGATGGATCACTTCGGCTACTACGTGCAGAAGGGTTTGTTCGAGGAATACCGGCGCTTCCAGCGCGAAGGCGTGAAGAAGGGCCACGAGCAGGCGCCGTTCGAGATGTACCACAAGGCGCGCGGTCTGCGCTGGCCGGTGATCAACGGCAAGGAAACCCTGTGGCGCTATCGTGAAGGCTACGACCCCTATGTCAAGGCGGGCGAGGGCGTGCGTTTCTATGGCCGCAAGGACGGTCGCGCGAATATCATCACCGCGCCCTACGAGCCGCCGGCGGAAAGCCCGGACAAGGAATTCGATATGTGGCTGTGCACCGGTCGCGTGCTGGAGCACTGGCATTCCGGTTCCATGACCCGGCGTGTTCCCGAGCTGTATCGCGCCGTGCCCGACGCGGTGATCTTCATGCATCCGGACGACGCCAAGGCGCGCGGCCTGCGTCGCGGGCTGCCGGCCACCATTCGCTCGCGGCGTGGCGAGATTACCGCGATGGTCGAGACCCGCGGGCGCAACCGGCCGCCGCGCGGTCTGGTCTTCGTGCCCTGGTTCGATGCCAGCCGCCTGGTCAACAAGGTGACCCTGGATGCCACCGATCCACTGTCCAAGGAGACGGACTACAAGAAGTGCGCGGTCAAGGTCATCCGGGCCTGAGTCTGGCGTATCGCGTGATGGCGGTCCGGGCGAAGCGGCGTTCCTGCTTCTTCCGGGCCGTCTGAACCGCTTCGGTGCTTAACGAATCGAATGGAGACAATCCAATGAAAATCAAATTGATAAGCGTGATGATCGTGCTGATCAGCGGGCTCGCCGGCAATGCCAGCGGAATTGAATCACTGCGAGGAATGAAGCCCCTGGACGGATCATCCGGCAAGGTGGAGGTAAAGAAGGTTCCTAAGGATGGGGATCTCATTCAGCGCAACTATGTGCAACAGCCACCGTTGATTCCGCACAAGATCGATGGCTACCAGATCAACCTGGATTTCAACAAGTGCATGACCTGCCACAGCTGGTCCCGCTACAAGGAAACCGGCGCGACCAAGATCAGCCAGACGCATTTCAAGGATCGCAATGGCGTGGATCTCGCGACGGTCTCGGCGCGACGTTATTTCTGTACCCAGTGCCACGTGCCTCAGGCCAACGCCAAGCCATTGGTCGAGAACACCTTCAAGCCAGTTGAAGCGATCTCCAGATAAACATCTGCCAGACCCGGAGAATGAATATGAACAGTAGTAAGAAAACGGGTAGATTGGCCAAATATTCGGCGGGTACCCTGCTGATCGGCGGGATCGTCTTGGGGATAATCCTGTGGGGTGGCTTCAACTGGGCGCTTGCGTTGACCAATACGGAGAAGTTCTGTATCTCCTGCCACGAGATGAAAGACAACGTCTACCAGGAATACAAGAACACCATCCACTACAGCAACCGTACCGGCGTGCGCGCGACCTGTCCGGATTGCCATGTGCCCAAGGACTGGACACACAAGATCGTGCGCAAGATTCAGGCTTCGAATGAGCTGTATCACAAGTTGCTGGGCACCATCGACACCCGCGAGAAGTTCAAGGAGCACCGTCTCGAACTGGCGCTGCATGAATGGAAGCGCATGAAGTCGGTCAACTCCCGCGAATGCCGCAACTGCCATGACTACGAGTATATGGATTTTGTCGCGGAAGGCCGGCGCGCGGTGAAGGCGCATTCCGAGGGCCTGGATCAGGGCAAGACCTGCATCGATTGCCACAAGGGCATCGCGCATCAGTTGCCCAAGGGCTGGGAGAAGGCGGCGAAGGACGCCGGGCTGTAACCCGGGCCGGGCATTCTTTCACCAAGGAGTCCGGTATGGCGTGGGGTGTCCGAGCCGGCGAATGTTGACTTCCGGTTTGTTTCGTTGGTAAGTTGATTCCTGGCGTGTCGCCGTGAGCGGGGTCCGCTCACGGACAACGCCGGGTAAGAACGCGCATTGTCGTTCTTACCCGGACGTTTCTTTAGTTATAGGCAGGGAGTGTAGCGAAAGGACTGTTATGCATTATTTCCGTTTTGTTTGGACCATTTTATTGTTGGTCGCATCCGGCGCTTACGCGGGGACGCAGGTTGTCATTTCCTCGCCATCGATACAGGCGGCCGCGGCTTTGCAGGCGGTTAGTTTCACTGCGTCATACCAGACGCGGAATCCCCGGGACGATACGCTGGCGGGTCTGGGCTTACGCATGCATTACGATTCATCGCAGTTGACGTTCGTCGACTTGTCCGATCTGTTCGCGCGCGGTGTTCAGCCCGTGGCTGACCAGCTCGATACGCTCGACCAAGATGGTAACCTGGCTACCGACAGAGTCATCTTGGTTTCGTGGGTCGATTTTGGCGGTGATTGGCCGGGAGTCGACAATTCTCCGCTGGATACCCTGTTTACCGCCCATTTCCTCACCACGGCCGGCTTTACCCGCACGAAGGTGAACTATACGGCTTCTACCTCGGTAGGCTATTCGCTGGATGCGGCGCCGGTGCGAATCGGAGGGGTCACGACTGTGCCGGATGTTGCCGGAATGACTTCGTCAGCCGCGGAAGAAGCGATTATCGCGGCGGGCCTGAGCGTGGGGAATAGAAGCCTTCAGTACAGCGCGACAGTAGAGAACGGCAAGGTTTTAAGCCAGTCTCCAGCGCCGGGATCTTCCGTGGCGGAGGAAAGTGGCGTCGATCTGGTCGTCTCGAGCGGTCCGATTTTCGTCGATGTGCCGGATACAGTGGGATCAACCCGGGCAGCCGCGCTTGCAGTATTGGCTGACGCGGGTTTCTCGATTGGCTCGGTTTCCGAACAGGGAGACGCCGCCGTTGCACCGGGCGTGGTCATCGGCCAGTCACCGCCGGGAGGTGCTCGCATCGCCGAGGAGAGCGAAATCAACCTGATCGTTTCCAGTGGCCCTATCGTGGTTCCCGATGTCGTTGGTTATAACAAGCTTACCGCTGGATCGACGATTCTCGAAGTGGGCCTGGAACCCGACTACACGAGACGGTCGAGCGAATTGCCAGCCGGAACGGTGATCGAACAGGTTCCGGCCGCGGGTAGCCAAGTGAGTTTTGGCGACAGCGTCAGGCTGATCATATCTGGCGAACCCCAAATCTACTTTGGATCAGCGGGCGTTACACTGCTCAACTTCAACAATGGCAATGTGAGTTTTCAAGTGCCTGGCGGCGCGGTCGGTGTGCCAACCTTGTCTGCATGGGCGTTGATGCTGTTGTCCGTTCTCGTCGGGCTGCTTGCCTGGTACCGGTGGAACGCGGAAAGGGCGGTCAAGCCCTGACGTTTGGCCATGCGGAATCGGGTGGAATCGGAGAACCGTGTTCTCTGCTTCCACATCGAGCGCTTTAGTCGTTGATGGCGAACGCATACGGCGGTTCGCCCAGTTCGATCACCGGCCCGCTCTCGTCGCCGACGTGCAATGGGCCTTGCTCCACCGCCGCGATCTCGGCGATGACCAATGCCTCGACGCCACCCCGGTCGCCGGCCACCGCGTCGACGATCTTGCCGCTGCCCTGGCCGGACTGGCTTTTCTCCGAATACAGCGGGGTACCCGGCTCCGGGACCGTATCCGTGTCGATATGGCCGGGATACATGCGGCGTTTCAGCTTCCCCAGATACTGCATGCGCGCGACCACTTCCTGTCCGGTGTAACACCCCTTGGTGAAGCTGACCCCGTCGATCAGTTGCAGGTTGGCCATCTGCGGCACGAAGGCTTCGGCGGTTTCGTCGTAGACACTGGGGATGGCGGCGCGGATATCCAGCAGGCGCCAGAAATCGCTGTCGACGGGGGAGGCGCTTTCCGCCAGTTTCGCCCATAGCGCGGTCATCTCGTGGGTGGGCGCGATGATGATGAAACGTGGCCGGTCGCTGTCGCTGCGCAGCAAGGTGATGTCGCCGTGGGTGACGGCGCCGTTGTTCTCCGTGGGCGGTTCGCCGACATATGTCTTCAGCATCGCCGCCGCGCATTCGCCGGCGATGGCGATGCGCGCCAGTTCGCCACTGGCGTCCTCCAGTTTCGCGTCGGCCATCAGCACGAACAGGCTCAGGCGCTTGAGCGTGGCCTCCAGGCGTTCCGCCGGCAGCAACAGGAACAGCGCGTCGTTGCGCTGGAACAGGCGAAACAGTGCCAGCATGCGGCCCTTGGGCGTGCAATAGGCGCTCAATGCCGAATGCGTGGCGTCGATTTCGCGGGTATCGCTGGTCACCTGGCCTTGTAGAAAGCCGGCGGCGTCGCCACCGCCGACCCGGATCAGCCCGAGCCACGAAAGATCCATCAGCGCGCAATCCGCGCCGGGTGTGCCGAAGCGGGCGCGCCCCTTGTCATCGAAGCTGGCGCCCTGGGATTCCATGAAGTCTTGCCATGCTGTGTTCATACGCGTTCCTGAGGTGAATCCGGGAGGTCGAATGCCCCGATTCTAGCCGAAATCGGAGACCGGGATACCCATATTTCCCTGCATGAATTCCCGGTCCGCCGACATCTTCGTGATAATTAAAATAATACTAATGATAATGAGTTGCATTTAGAGTATATTTAACTTATGCTTCGCCTCGAATTCCATTTCTGAAATCGATGCCCAGTGCAGGAGTGAAGCATGAGTACCCTAGCGAAGTTATCCACCGTCAGCGCCGCCGTGATGTTCGCTCTGGCCAACCAGACCGCCTTCGCCGGCAAGCTGCCCAGCCAGGAGGAGATGTGGAAACTGATCCAGCAACAGCAGCAACAGATCGCATCGCTGCGCAAGCAGGTTCAGAATACTGAGGCAAAGGCGGATACGGCTATCGAGGCCGTGGAGTCGGATCAGTCGACGACATCGGCCAAGGCGGGTTGGACCGAACGTACCCATTTGGGCGGTTATGGCGAGATCCACTACAACAACCTGTCCGGCGAAGGTGGTGCTTCGGACAAGAAAGAGATCGACCTGCACCGTTTCGTATTGTTCGTCGGCCATGAATTCAACGACCGGCTACGCTTCTTCTCCGAACTGGAGGTGGAGCACGCCATCTCCGGTGATGGACAAAAGGGCGAGGTCGAGCTGGAACAGGCCTATATCGAGGCGGATATCAGCGACGCGATGCGCGCGCGCGCCGGCGTCTTTATGCTGCCGGTTGGTATCATCAATGAAACCCATGAGCCACCGACCTTCTACGGTGTCGAGCGTAACCCGGTCGAAAGCCAGATTGTCCCGGCTACCTGGTGGGCGGCCGGCTTGGCCCTGGGTGGTGAATTCGGTGGTGGTTGGCATTACGATCTGGCCATTCACGAGGGGCTGAATACCTCTGGTCCGGACTACAAGCCGCGCGCTGGTCGGCAGAAGTCCGGCAAGGCCACGGCCGAGGATCTGGCCTATACCGCGCGTCTGACATGGACCGGTATCTCCGGTCTGGGGCTCGCCGGCAGCGTGCAG
>JALULB010000311.1 GCA_027041035.1 Sedimenticola sp.
TGCATTTATCGGTTGCACTCCGCCGGCGGCTTTCCTACCCTTGGCCGAACCGGGACTTCATGTGCCCATGACTTCCGGAACACTACAACATCGATCCGTGACAACGGACACCCGGCCGGTTCGGCCGGACTCGCACCCAAGGGGGAGTTATGCTCAAACCAGGCGACAAAGCACCAACCATCGAGGTACCGGATGCCGACATGCACCCGATCAACACCGCCGACTATCTTGGCGACAAGAACCTCGTGCTGTATTTCTATCCGAAGGACGACACACCGGGCTGCACCATCGAGGCGCAGGATTTCTCCGATCTGAAACCCGAGTTCGACGCGCTCGACACGCTGGTTTTCGGCGTCAGCCGCGACACCTGCGTCAGCCACGCGGAATTCCGCGACAAGTACGGCCTGAGCATCGATCTGGTGGCGGATGTCGACGGCCAGGTATGCAATGCCTATGGCGTCTGGCAGGAACGCGAACGCAACGGCGAGAAGCGCATGGCACTGGTGCGCTCGACCTTCATCATCGACAAGCAGGGTATCGTGCGCCAGGCCTTGTACGATGTAAAACCGAAGGGTCACGCGGAACAGGTGCTCGAGCTGGCCAGGCAGCTCTGATCCCGCGACGCGTTCGGTGTCTTCAGTCGTACCCCGGTGAAACTTCGCACCCAGATCCTGCTGCTGCTGTTCTTCTTCGGCCTGACGCCGCTGCTGATCGCGGCGATCATCAATTTTCCGCTGCTGATCGGTCGCCTGGAGGGCTTCTACCAGCAGGCCTACCTGCAAAACCTGCGCGCCGACTTCAGCGACCTCGACCAGCATCTCGCCAGCCGCAACACCCTGGCGCGGGTCATCGCCCGCCTGCCCGAACCCGGCATTCTGCTGTTCAACAAGGACACCGAGGGCGCGGAGGACGCCGACATCGACAAGGCGCGCGTGCGCTATACCGAATGGCTGAACCGGCTGCTGGCGAACGAGTACGACATCATCCAGATCAGCTTCGTCGACAAGAAAGGGGTGCCACGCTTCTGGCTGGAGCGCGACGCCGATTCGCTGTTGCTGTTACCGACCACCAAGCTGCCCGAGGAACCGCCGCGCGCGATGCTTGACGAAGCGCTGCGGCTCCCCGGCCCGGCCGTGTTGCTCGGCCCAGTGCGACTCAACCCCGACTACCACGACGACCCGCGCGCCTTCCTGAACCTGCAACTCGTCAGCCCGATCCATCCCGGCCCCGGCACGATGCCGGTCGGCGCGGTCGTGGTGACACTGGATATCGGCGGCATCGCCGCGATCTCGCCCGGCACCCTGTGGATCACCCCGGACGGCGAATACCTGCCCACCGCGCGCAATCCGCGACCGGGTTCGAACGCCTTCGATGACTTTCCCGGCCTGCGCGAGAAACTGACCAGCAGCAAGGTCACCCTGTACGAAGGCCCCAACGGCGACATCATCTGGGTGCCGATGTTCCAGATCGAAGGCAGCGGATCGATCTGGGCCGGGCGCTTCGTCGACCCCTCGCCGATGGCGCGCTTCAAGAACGAGCTGACGCTGCGCGTGTTCGGCGTCGTGCTGCTGCTGGCCGCGACCGTGTGGCTGGCCGCCAGCTGGCTGTCGCGCAAGGTCGGACGCTTCAGCGAGAGCCTGACCCAGGGCGTGCAGCACGTACTGGAAGGGGATGAGTCGGTGGAGTTCTCCTGGCAGGGCTCGAAAGAGCTGGAACAGCTCTCGCAGGACCTCAGCGCGCTGGCGCGCAAGCATGCGCAGAACAATCGCGAGCTGATCGAGCACGCGCGCGAACTGGAGGCCTCCAACCAGTACAAATCCGAGTTTCTCGCCAACGCCAGCCATGAACTGAAGACTCCATCCTGCTGCTCTCCAAGCTGGTTGCCGAGAACGCCAACCCGCGCGGCAAGGAAGAACAGGAGCAGCTCGCCGTCATCCAGGCCGCCAGCCAGGACCTGAAACGCCTGATCGACAGCCTGCTGGACCTGACGCGCATCGAGGCCGGGCGCATGGAACTGGTGCGCGAGGAGGTCGAGCTGGCGCCGCTGCTCGAATCGCTGTACCGGTTGCTGAAGCCACAGTTCGACGCGAAGGGTCTGGAGCTGGTGCTCGATCTTCCCGAGGAACGCCCGATCATCATCAGCGATGCCGACAAGATCAGCCAAATCGTCAAGAACCTGCTGTCGAACGCGCTGAAATTCACCGAACAGGGCAGGGTGGTGCTGGCATTGCGGCACAACGCGGGCGACGATGCCGAACGCCTGCCGCTGGTCATCTCGGTCAGCGACACCGGCATCGGCATCCCGGCGGACAAGCAACACCGCATATTCAACGCCGGCACCCAGGCCGACGGCACCACGCACCGGCGCTACGGCGGCAGCGGGCTGGGCCTGAGCATCTCGCGCTCGCTGGCCGGCCTGCTGGGCAGCTATATCCGCCTGTCGAGCCAACCCGGCGAAGGCTCGTGCTTCAGCCTGTACCTGCCGTATCTGGCCGGGCGGCAGAACATGCCGCGCGAAGCACACGTCCATGAACATCGTTTCGAGGAGGAACAGGCGCCACCCCCCCCGGTGGAAGACGCCCTGCGTGGCCGCCAGATCCTGCTGGTCGGCGCCGATGTGCCCACCCTGCTGACACTGACCACCCTGCTGCGCGACTGGGGCGTGCTGGTGCAAGCCGCCGACAACCTCGACGAAGCCCTGGAAGCCCTGCACGACGAGCAGGGCATGGATACCCTCCTGGTCGACACCCGGCATGACCCGACGCTGCTACCGGCCTTGAACAAGGCCCTGGCCACCTATCCTCCGGCAACGCGCCCCCGCTTGATCGCGCTCAGCGATCCGGCCGATATCGAAGCCAACCAGGCATTCGCCGCGACGCTGAGCGCCCCGCCGAGCGCCGAGGCACTGTGCGCGATATTGAAAAACCCCTGAAGCGGAACAATTTGTTAGTATCTGTTCATATCCTGAATAACTGCCATGCCCCTGAACCCAATGAAGCGCTACTCCGGTTTCAAACTGCTCATCGTCGATGATCACGAGCACAACTTGCTGACCCTGCGCAGCCTGCTCGAAAAACACATGGATATCGATATCCGCGAGGCCACCTCCGGCCAACAGGCCCTGGAGATCGCCGCGGCGGAACCGGACATCGACCTGATCGTGCTCGATGTCCAGATGCCCGGCATGGACGGCTTTCAGACCGCCGAGATGCTGAAGATCAAGAAAAAGACCCGCGATATCCCGATCATCTTCCTGACCGCCGCGTTCAAGAGCGAGGAATTCCAGCGCAAGGGCTACGATGTCGGCGCGGTCGACTACCTGCTGAAACCGATCGACGACAACCAACTGATCAACAAGATCAGCACCTACTTCCGCCTGATCGAGAAAGAACGCAACCTGAACCGCATTCTTGAAGAGCAGGTCGCCGAACGTACCGCGCAGCTCCGCGAAGCCAAGCAACACCTGGAGAACATCATCCAGAACATGGGCGAGGCGCTGCTCATCCTGAACCCCCGGGGCGAGATCATCGAAGTCAATCCAGCCGCCTGCCAGATGCTCGCCTACGACGAAAAGGATCTGCTCGGGCTCAGCATCGGCGATGTCTTCGAGGAAGAGGGCGACGAGCAGGCCGGCGCCTTCTTCGGCACCTGGCTGGAGGCCCTGATCCGCACCGGCGCGCTGAAGAAAATCGAGGCGCGTTTCGTCGCCAGCGATGGCCACCGCGTGCCGATTCTGTTCAGCCGCACGTCGATTTCCAATCCCGATGGCGAAATAACGCATATAATCTGTATAGCGAAGGACATGACCGGCTACGTCCGCGCGGCCGACGAGACGAACCTGGCTGAAGGTGATGAAGCCAAGCGTTCTACCGGAGTTTGAGTATGAACGAGAAAGCAATACCGCCCGAAGTGGCGGACGAAGACGCCACCCTGACCGCCAACGCACTGAAGGCGATGGCCCACCCGTTACGCTGGAAGATCCTGTGTACGCTCGGCGAGCGCGAACTGTCCGTCGGCGAGATCGTCGCGCAGACCGGCACCTCGCAAAGCAATATCTCGCAACACCTGGATCAACTGCGCAACAAGCGCATCCTGGTATCCCGCAAGGAAGCCAACCGCATCTACTACCGCATCCGCAACGCCCAACTGCTGGAATTGATCTCGACCATGCGCGGCGTGCTCTGCCCCGCCAACCTGAGGGACTGACATGGCGCTCTGGGAACAGGTTCTGGTCGGCGCGCTCGCCCTCGGCGTGGTGTTCTTCTTCATGCCCGGCATCAAGGCATCGCTGAAACAGAGCCGCGAAGCGAAAAGCAAGGACTGGGCCGGCGCACTGTTTCCCATCGGCCTGGTGGTGTTGTTCGTCATCGTGCTGATCGCCATCGCGCGCGGCTGAACGCCAAGATGAATCCCAAGCACGACGACCCGCTGATCGACATCCAGACCCAACTGAGCTTTCACGAAGCCTCGATGGACGAACTCAACACCGCGCTGATCGCCCAGATGAAACAGATCCAGTCCCTCGAAACCCGCCTGAAACAACTCGCGGAGAAAGTCGACAGCCTGTCTGTCGCGAGCAAGGAATCCACCGATTCGGCGGACATCGAGATACCACCGCACTACTGATGGCATCGAGCGCCCCGTAAAACAACATAGCGAGCGGGTTTCCTGAAGTTTGATTCTGGCACGCGATGGGGATGATCACACGGGCTTTGACAGATAAGAAAGCTAACAAGAATATTAACATTGACCAAAAAAGCAGTGCTAGTTTCTTGCTCCGAGTTGAGATTTCTTCAGCCGCTTTATTTTGGCAAGTTATTTAGTCGTTATGTTTGCCCAGAAACTATGAGGTTAGAATGAATCAAGAGAAAATTGTTGAAGTATGTTGGAGCGGCCCATACAAGCCGTCGAAGCTAAAAAAACAACTCAAAAAGATGGCATCAGAAGGTTTTGTTCTTTACAAAATATACGGATGCCATCCAATTTATGGCGATAGAGTGCTCTTATATATAGGGATGACGGAGCAGGGAGTTGAGAAACGTTTAGCACAACATGACTACTGGATGGATGAAGAACGTTTCGGTGAAAGCCAACTTTTCTTTGGAAGCATAGGTCCATTTTCAACTTGGGAAGCATCAGAAGATGTGGAAGTTTTTCCAAACCCGGGTACGGAAATCATAAAGAAGGTGGAAGCTTTATTGATCCTTGCGCATCAACCCGCACACAATAACAAGAACAGAAAGTCAGCCGAGCTTGCTTCTGGAATTAGAATATTCAACACAAATGAGTATGGCTCGCTATTCCCGGAAGTCAGCGGAAAATACTACGATTATTAACACATCCTGGAAGCTTATAAACATAAAAAAACAAAAAGGACACCTATCAGAAATAGCCCGCAAGTAAAACTGGGGACAAGTCTTTGACTTATGATTTACTCCTGTTAATCTGCCCGTATGTGACTACTTCTGCTTCGGAAAAACAGGCAATGGCAAGACCAATGAAAGCGATTGGAGTATAATTTGAAGTGCATTATTCTACAGTTAGCGGGATTATAAAGCATCATAAATATTAAAGACCTGACCCCATGTGACGCGTCACCAAATAGTTTCAATCAAGGATACATCCCTAAGGTTTTTATCAACCGTAACAAGAGGAGCATTTAATAGAATTGATGTAGCTGAAATTAGTCTATCTGCTGGGTCGTTATTGATTTCCTGGTCAAAATTGACCGAAAGCTCTGCTATAGGCGGCGTAATTTCTTGAATTCTAAAATTCCTCGCTTGAAGTGCAAGCTCAATAAATTCAGAGGCTGTGCTATCAACAGATAGACGGTTTCTTTTAATAAGCATTGAAATTTCCCATATGGAAATATCGCAAATGATCAGATCATTATCAGCACCATTAATCGCTTTAGCAGCATCTGAAGACAATTTGCTAGGGTCAAGTGCGTCCCAAATGAATGCACATGTATCAAGCAATATCACTCCATTCCATCCCAGTTTTCATTGGTAGGAGATACAATATCACTGATTACAGCAGTCTTAGCTAGCCGTTTGAGCTTTTCTTTAGCCTCAATGCGCTTAGTTATTGGTGCTGTCAAGGTCGCTAAGGGCGCACCTTTTGATGTGACGTTAATTTTCTCGCCACTCTGCGCTATCTTTAAGTATTTCAAAAGGTTAGCCCTAAGCTCAGTAATGCTCACATCCATCATTGTAGTTGGCCTTTACTTAACTGTACAACAATTACGTACAAGTATAGCCAGTTAAGCATAACAAGGCAAATCCAGCCGACGCCTTCACTCGCTACCGCTCCTTACGGCTCGGCTGATTTGCGACGCTAGGCTCGAAACTAAAACGAAACTGAAAGAGCGAAACTAAAAGGACGCCCATAAATCAATAGCCATCTCAACCCACCCCAGACAAAAACAAACCGGGGCGGTTCATCCGCCACTCCAACCGCACGACGAAAGCCTTTGGCCCCGCCGTCGGCAGTCCGGCGGCGATAAACGCGTTGTGCGAGAAACGCCAGACGCGTTACCTGTGGGGGATGCGCATGGCGCGGGCGGCACGGACCGGATTGCACATACCGGCCTGGATCAACCGTCCACAGTGGGATCAGAACAACCCCGATCACACTTTCCAGATTGAGGGAAACCCCTACCATGCTAACCACACGGTAATTGTCCTGCGTCAAGGCGGGGGCCTGTTGGCGATGCTAGTTTCTAGCGCTCATCCGAGATGTTGTATCACAAGGAGTCTATCCATGAGCAAATCGAAAGCTGTATCCCTGATCCTGTTCGCCGCTGTCGCATTGATGTTCTCTTGTAACAGCTTTGCGTTCAGCAAGCAGCAGATGGGCACGGTCATCAATCTGGCCGGCAAGCAGCGCATGCTGACGCAGAAGATGAGCAAGGAGATCCTGCTGATCGCGAAGGGCATCGATGTCGACGCCAACCGGGCCAATCTGAAGAAGACCGCCGATCTGTTCGACAAGACCCTGAAGGGGTTGGTCGATGGCGATGCGTCGCTGGGTCTGCCGAAGACCACCGATGCCGCGATTCTCGCCCAGCTGGGCAAGGTCTCCGAGCTGTGGGCGACGTTCAAGCCGAATGTCGACGCCGCGATCGCCGGCGCGCCCGGCAAGGCCGTGCTGGAGAAGGTTGCCGCGCAGAACCTGCCGCTGTTGAAGAATATGAACAAGGCCGTGCAGATGTACGCCAAGATGAGCGGTTCGAATCTCGATCCGGCGATGGCGACCACCATCAACCTGGCGGGCAAGCAGCGCATGCTGACCCAGAAGATGACCAAGGAACTGCTGTTGATCGCCAATGGCATCGATGTCGACGCCAACAAGGCCAACCTGCGCAAGACCGTCGGCCTGTTCGAACGCACGCTGAAGGGGTTGTTCGATGGCGACGCGGACTTGGGCCTGCCGGGAACGAAGGATTCCGCGATTCGCGCCCAGCTTGAGGTCGTTCAGGGCCTGTGGAACGAATATAAGCCGGTATTGGACAAGGCCGACACCTCGGCCGCTGGTCTGGCGAAGGCCGCGAAGCTCAATATTCCGCTGTTGAAGGAGATGAACAAGGCGGTGAAGATGTACGAA
>JALULB010000312.1 GCA_027041035.1 Sedimenticola sp.
GGGGGAATCCAGCCAAATTCAGCTTTTCCGCACGCCTACAGGGATGTAGGTAGGTAGAGCAATGCAGGAGCAATTGCCGAGTAGGCTCTCTATTCTCGGACAGCCCCCAAGAAGCATCCGCCCCACGGGCGGTACACTGCGGCTCAGGGATGGGCTTTTATCCATATCCAGCCAAAGCCACGGCGAAAGCGAGAATGCCAAGCAAGAACCTGACCATCATCAACAAACTCGGCCTGCACGCGCGCGCCGCGGCGAAGTTCGTCACCTGCGCCAGCCGCTACCAGGCAAGCATCCAGATATCCCGCAACGGCCAACAGGTCGACGGCAAGAGCATCATGGGCGTGATGCTCTTGGCCGCCAGCCAGGGCACGACGGTGACGATAGACGCCGAGGGTCCGGATGCCGACGATGCCCTGGAAGCCCTGGAAGCCCTGCTGAACGACCGCTTCGGGGAGCCGCAATGACCCTGAGCTGCCAGGGCACGGGGGTCGGCAGCCAGCGCCAGATCGCCATCGGGCCGGCGCATCTGCTGCCGGGCGGCGAGGTCAAGATCAGCCCGCGCTGGGTCACCGCCAGCGAGACCGACAACGAACTGCGCCGCTTCGCCCAGGCAATGCAGGATGCGCGCGGCGAGTTACGCGCGATCCGCGAGCAGATTCCGGAGGATACGCCATCGGACATCGCCGCTTTCATCGACACCCACCTGCTGATTCTCGAGGATCACGCGCTCACCGGCGTGGTCGAAAGCCTGATCCGCGACGAGGGCTGCGCCGCCGAATGGGCCTTGCAACTGCGCCGCGAAGCGCTGCTGAAGGTATTCGACGCGATCGCCGACCCCTACCTGCGCACGCGTCGCGACGACATCAACCACCTGATCAACCAGGTACTCAAGCGGCTCACCGGCCAGGCGCGCCAGATCGTCGACGACAACAGCCTGGACGGCACGATCGTCATCGGCCACGACATCTCGCCAGCGGACATCTTCGTGCTGAAGCATCACCGCATCGCCGGGCTGGTGACCGAACTCGGCGGCCCGATGTCGCATACCGCGATCCTCGCCAACAGCCTCGGCATCCCGGCGGTGGTCGGCGCGCATCACGCCGCCGAGCTGTTGCAGGAAGGCGAGTTGATCATCCTCGACGCGCAGAACGGCACGGTGATCGCCGAGGCCGACAGCGAGATACTCGAGTGGTTCCGGCGGCGCCTGATCGCCGAGCGCGGCGACGAGGCCTCGTTGCACGCCCTGCTGTCGACCGCCGCAGTCACACGTGACAACCTCGAGATCGAGCTGCTGGCGAATATCGAGCTGCCCGAGGATGTCGCCCTGGTGCATGAATCCGGCGCCGACGGCATCGGCCTGTATCGCACCGAATGGCTGTTCATGAACCGTGACACGCCGCCGGACGAAGAGGAACACCTCGCCGCCTACACACGGCTGCTCGAAGGCATGGACGGCAAGCCCGTGGTGTTTCGCACCCTGGATCTCGGTGCCGACAAATGGTGCGAGAACCTTGGCGACCAGGGCTGCCGCAACCCGGCCCTGGGGCTGCGCGCGATCCGCCTGTGCCTGACCGAACCGGAGATCTTCATGCCGCAGTTGCGCGCCCTGCTGCGGGCCTCCGCGCTGGGACCGATGCGCATCATGATTCCGATGCTGTCATCGGTCGACGAGATACGCCAGGTGCGCGCGCTGATCGCCGGCACCCAGCGGCAGCTACGCCGCGACGGCCTGCGCTACGACCCGGATATCGCCATCGGCGGCATGATCGAGGTGCCCGCCGCCGCGCTGATCTGCGACCTGCTCGCCCGCGAGCTGGATTTTCTCTCCATCGGCACCAACGACCTGATCCAGTACACCCTGGCGATCGATCGCATGGACGAAGAGGTCACCTACCTGTATGACCCGGCGCATCCGGCGATTCTGCAACTCGTCCGCAACATCATCCGCGCCGGCAACGAGGCCGGCATTCCGGTCAGCATGTGCGGCGAGATGGCCGGCGAGACACGCTACACGCGCCTGCTGCTCGGCCTCGGACTCACGCGTTTCAGCATGCAGCCCTCGGCGATACTGCCGGTGAAGCGCCTGGTGCTCGACTCCGACGCCGCCGAATGCAATCGCATGATCCGCGTCGCCTGCGCCAGCAACGACGCCGACATCATCCGTGGCGTCATCGAGGATCTGAACGAGATTTGACCCGGAAGCCTCATGAATTCGCGCGATGATCGCGTAGTATACTGATTTTAATAAATATTTTCCAAAGGTGTCG
>JALULB010000313.1:0-344 GCA_027041035.1 Sedimenticola sp.
CTCTGCATGAGCGACCGGTGCGCCCGCCGACAAACCGGACCTACAATCCACGTGGCCTGAACACCGCCCAGGCTGAATCGCCGGTCGCATCCAACAACTGACTGACATCTTCTTCATCGATGCCGCCGCCTATGCGGTCATCAGACAAAGGCGGCATCCAGGCCAACCGCGCCATCCAGATCGACACCCCGCTGGGCCAGGACGTTCTGCTGCTGAACCACCTGAGCGGCCACGAGCAACTCAGCCAGTTGTTCGAGTTTCACCTCGACCTGCTGGCCGACAACCCGAACATCAACATCGATGACCTGCTCGGCCAGAATGTCACCGTCAGCTACAAGCTGCCG
>JALULB010000313.1:354-7545 GCA_027041035.1 Sedimenticola sp.
TATTTCAACGGCTTCGTCAGTGAGTTCAGCTTCGTCGGCGAGCGGGGCGAGTACGCCCATTACCAGGCGACCCTGCGCCCTTGGTACTGGCTGATGACGCGCACTTCCGACAGCCGCATCTTTCAGTTCATGAAGGTGCCGGACATCATCCAGGCGGTGTTCGCCAGAAACGGGGGTTTCAGGCTACTTGCCGCGCAGCTTGGATACTTCGCCGAGAAACGGCTTCATCACCGGTTCCAGCTTGCGCCGCATCAGCGAGCCTATCGCCGAGGTTCCACGCAGCATTGGGCGCAATATGCCGTAGCCGACACCGGACATCAGTCGCGCGCCGCGTAGTATGTTTTGCATGCCTTCGAGCTTGCGCAAGTCGGCGAGTTCCGGGTCGTTGCTTGACGGGTAGTCTTCGGCATCCACCAGCAGCTCGTCCCATGTCAGGTCGGGATCACCCTGGGGACGAAACTCGGCGAAGTATTGCCGCACGGCGTCCAGCGTCAAGGTTACTGCCTCCTGGGTCGCTGGCTTCTTCAGTGCGAGTTGTATCGTCGCCAGGTAGGCCTGCCCGGTCGGAGACATCAGCTTGTCGATAAACGCAGCCAAGCGGTTGCCATTTGCGGCCAGATCCCGTAATCCAGACTCAAGCGCATCGTGGTTCGGATGAGCCGCGACCTCGACCGGGATGTCGTCCGGCAGCGCATGCAGAAAACCGACGTAGTAGGCTGGTTTGCGCGCGGCGCGTTTCCATACCTCGGCATGTAGCGCCTTGTCGAGCAGACCAGGCTGGAGTATCAGCTTGACCGTTTCGACCATGACTTCCACCTCGGTTTCGAATGGCAGGTGCTCATATAGGTAGGCGGCGAGAATCGGCCCCATGTCGCCACCGGCTATACGCGCGGTCGACAGCATGCGGCGCGCGTTGTCCGCGTCCTCCATTGCCCACCAGGCCCGGCGAGCGAGTTCGTTGGTCATTCCGGGCGCGCACACCGCCGCGACCACGGCTTCAGGCTCGCCAAGCAGCAGCAGTTCTTCCAGACTTTCGTCGCGCATCTGTCCCATGCGGGTCCAACGTTGCAGGTACACCGGGTAACCGCCGGGAGAACCGAGCACGTGGCCGGAGAGCAGTTCCTTCACGCTGCGAATATACTGTTCCTCGCGACAATTTGGGTTTAACTGGATGTGCATTTCGCCATCCGCCGCGAGGCCATGCACGATCAAGCGGGATTCGTCGATGCGAATCGCCTGGGGTTTGTTCGCCAGCAGGACGTTCAGGCGCAGGGCATCTTCAGGGGTGAGTTGCATGGATACAGCCAGGGAAGGAAAGGCCGTGAGCGGCGATCAGTCGGCGGGAGAGAAGTTGGCATCCTGAGGGTTGATAAAGATGAACTGCACCTCGTCACTGTCGTCGAGCTTGGCGAAGTCCAGTACTGCGGTATCCAGCAACGGTACATATTCCGGCGCCATGACGATGGTTATGTCGGATGATTCGACACGGATATCATCCTCGCTGGGTTCGTCGAAGCCCATCGCGTACTCGATGGAGCCATCGTCTTTCTTGCGTGCCGCCAGCCGAAGCGCCATGCCTTCCGTGCCGCTCTGAAGCGCCGCTACCTTGACCTGTGCCGCAGCCTCTGCCGTTAACTTGAACATCTCTGAATTCCTCTTAAGCGGATATTGCGAGCCAGGCGCCTGGATGCAACGATTTGTGTAGCCCCACCATCCGAACCGCGGATTCCAGCGAATCTCACTTTTTCGCCCGATACCGCATTGTGCGCGTCGTGTGGAACGCTCCACGCCCCCCAGTATCTAGCCTCGGACGAAATAGCATGCGCGCGAACCCGACGTTTGGTTGACGAAGGCGATGTCTGAGCCGTATCGATTCGGGAACGGAAAAGATCCAAACATCCGTGGACCGTTTGTTCACGCCATTCTATCATTACCCACGCTACGTTTTTCCACTGAATCCGCGACGAATTTTACAAATCGTTCCACCCAGCGATTGTCACCGACGTTGCGCATGTGTGTGTAACTGGCGAGCAGATTACGGTAACGAATGCCGTCATTCCGCCCATCGACACCGGTGCCTCTCTCGACCCGATAAGCCCAATGGGTCGGGATCTCCAGCGGTGTGATTCTGGAGTAATGGAACTCGTGCGCGCAAATCTCGCCCGTGGCATTGCCATCCACCGCGGGCCAGGGAAAATCCGGGGTCTCGCGCAGACGAACATAACCCCGTCCCTGTGGTTTTTCCTCCACCACCGTATCGGCGGGAATCACCCCGACCATATCCCCGTACTTGTCCTTCCAGCGTATCGAGCGGGTAAGATACATCAGGCCGCCGCATTCAGCATAGACGGGATAGTCAGCTTCGACATAGCGCCGGATCTCCGAACGCATTGCCGAGTTGGCCGACAAGCCTTCAATCCGGGTTTCAGGAAAGCCGCCACCAATGAACAGGCCATCGACATCGGGCAGGCGGCGATCCCGCAGAGGACTGAACGGTATCAGTTCCGCACCGCAGCGCCGGAATACATCCAGATCGCTCTGATAGTAAAAACCGAAAGCGTCATCCTGGGCGATACCAATGCTCACCGGTCGAGTGACGGAAAAACGAGGCGGCGGGGTATTTTGGGCTGGGCGACCGAGGTCGGGAGCAGTCGCGGCGATATCGAGTAGCGAGTCGAGATCGACCTGGGTTTCGACAACGTCGCGGATTCGCGCGATGGTATCGGACGCGGCGGCGGATTCGTTGCTCGGCATCAGGCCGAGGTGGCGCTCGACTATCTCCAGATCCGGGGAATTGGCCACCGCGCCGACGACTTTTACATCCGTATAGTGCTCGATGACCCGCCTTAATTTGGCCTCGTGCCGGCTACCACCAACACGATTCAAGATGACGCCCGCCAGACGAATACCCGGTTCGAAAGCCTGATAACCGAGGATGAGCGGCGCTATCCCTCGCGTCATGCCCTTTGTGCATAAAACCAGTACTACTGGCGCGTCGATCATCTTGGCCAATGCTGCGTTACTATTGGAACCGTCGAGATCAAGGCCGTCGTAAAGCCCCTTGTTGCCTTCGATCAGACCGATATCCGCAGCCGTTTGCTTGCGCTGAAACGAAGCGAGCATCTCGTCGGATGGCGTGGTGAAGAAGTCCAGGTTCTCGCATCCCCGCCCCGCCGCCGCCGCGAGCCACAAGGGATCGATATAATCCGGCCCCTTCTTGTAGGGCTGGACGCGCAGTCCACGGGCATGAAGCGCGGCACACAACCCGATAGACAGGGTTGTCTTACCAGATGATTTATGCGCGGCGGAGATAAACAGATAAGGCATCGATTACTCCCGTAGAAACGACAAAGCCCAATCAAACGATTGGGCTTTGTCGAGTCAAGGGATCAGTGATCAGCCGTCGGCTTTCACCCCGGCATGGGGGTCCAGCGCCCGGTCGGAAAGATCCGTGGGCAAAAACTTCAGCATCCTGACGCCGATGGTCGTCGCCAGTATGGCCATGGAGAAGCCACCAACTCCGAGAAGAATCTCCGGCATGGATGGAGAATAATACAATGCCGCGCCATTCACTCCATCATAGAAACCTGAAGCGATGATCGTCTTGCCGGGAAACATCTCCAGTGGATAAGCCTGCCCGCCGATGATAAGGACATACATCGCCGCCAAGCCACCGACCACCACCATCGCCGCCGCGCCAGAAAGCCAACCCTTCGACTTGCTCAGTACGGGATGAATGATGATCGCGATCGGCAAAAGCATACCGATCGCAACCTGCCCCACCCAGAACAGCACCGTATAGATGCCACCATCGCGCAGAATGAATGCCTCGACACCGTGATATTTGGTGCCATACAGCTTGGTCAGATGGTAAGTCAGCAGCAACAATGCCACGCCGGCAAGGAAAATACCGAGTACGTTCTTCATCCTGAAGAGTAACTTGTCGCCAAGCTCCCGATTGTCCTGATCGAATGCGAAAAACAGAAACAGCATGAAGATCGCCAATCCGAACGCAAATGAATAAACGATGAACAGCGGCGCGAGTATCGCCGTATCGTAGGCTTGACGCGCGACCAGGAAACCGAAGATAGAGCCGGTACCGGTGGTCAGTATCAAGCGCCAGATGCCACCCAGCACGCCGACCGAGAAATAGTACTTTTTCGCTTTCGGCTCCATCATCGTATACAAATAGGCTGCGACAATAACGAAGAAACCGTTATACAGCAGGATATTCCAGGCGAAGATAGATTTAAAATTGTAGGTCGTCATGGCGACCATCAGACGATCGGCACGACCGAGATCCAGCACCAACACGAGCAAACCGCCAGCCAGTAGTGAAATGGCCAACAGCCCGGATAACCTGCCCAGCGGCTTGAAGGGTTTCTTGCCGAACACCGTGCCAATTGTCGCGACATTCAGCGCACCCGACGCGGCAACGATCAAGAACACAGCGAAGACATGCGGCATGCCCCAGATGATCTGGTTATTCATGCCCGTCACCCAGTGGCCTTCATGCTCCATGTAGATCGCAGCAATCAGGCCAATACCTACGATGGCGGCCAATACAGCGAACACAGCCCAATATCTCGAGCTTGGAACCGTCCACTCTCTAAAGTGAATCTTTTTCATTCAAACTACTCCCAAACCGTATCAGACGCCGGAATAACGCACGCCGGTATTCAACTGTAGATCGGCCCTGAGCTGCCGGGATTTCACGGAATCCAGTGCCTTGGAGACCGCGCTGTTCTTGTCTTTCAAATCGCCGAAAGCAATCGCCTGGTGCTTACATGCGTCTTGGCAGGCCGTGGTGGTTTCGCCTCGATCAAGGCGGTGCACGCAGAAGTTACAGCTCTCGACACAGCCCTTGCCACGCGGGGCGTGCGTCGGTTTGACCTCGATCTCTTCATGAATGAAAGAACGCGCCTTATAGGGACAAGCCATCATGCAATAGCGGCAGCCAATACAGATATGCCGATCCACCATGACAATGCCATCGGCGCGACGGAAAGAGGCGCCCGTCGGACAGACATCCGCGCAGGGTGGCTCTTCGCAATGCTGACACATCATCGGCAGCGAGGTGATCTGTCCTGTCAGGTTGTCTTGCAGCTGAATCTGGCGAATCCAGCGAGGTCGTTGCCGATCCCAATTCTCCGGATCGGCGCCCTCGGGCATGGTCACCATATCCAAGCCATTCTCTTTCTCGCAGGCTTGAACACAATCGTTACAACCATCGGCGCATTTACTCGTGTCGATCAGCATGCCCCAGCGAACGGCGTCCGTTACCGGTTCATCCGGATCGCGCGTACGCGCGCTTGCATGCAGAACGACGCCAGGCGCAACCAACGTAGTCGCTACCGCGGCACCGGCCTTCCCGAGAAACGAACGACGATTCGGATTGATCGACTCGTTACTGTTACTCATATCGCTTGAACCTCTTCTCACCGTCACTTGTGGGCGGACGCCGGTGTCGGAACCGTTGCGTGGCATTGAAAGCACGTCAATGAGACACCGACGTAGTCATGACAGCTATCGCAAAACTGGCCTTCCGCGTTCACCGGCACTTCCCTGCCGCCATCGCCACGAGCCACATGACAATCGATACATGCAGCGAGACTGTATTTTTTGCTGCGAATACCTTCATGTACGGTCTTGTCGCGCTGATGCAGAATCAATTCCATATGGTGTCTGCGCATGTAGGGCGTTGGCTCGACGCACTGGGACGGTTGAATACTGGCCGCCTTGGAACCCGGTGCGAGAGCACCTACCTTGGAATCGGCCAGCGCCTGCCCACCAATAGCCAGCATAAACCCGACTGACAACACGGCAAACCAAGTACGCCTTATGACGGATGTGAACATCGGGACCCCCGTTTATTCGCCCAAGCCCATTTTGATGTAGCCGGTAGGACAGACATCAGAGCAGATATGGCAGCCGATGCAACGCGTATAATCCGTCGCGACATAACGACCGGTGGTAGCTTCGTCTTTCTTGACACGATAGACCGCGTCCTGAGGGCAGAAGATCACGCAGTTATCGCACTCGAAGCACATGCCACAGCTCATGCAGCGCTTGGCTTCGTCGATGGTTTCGTCCTCGGACAGCGCCATGACGCGTTCCTTGAAGTGGCCCAATACCTCTTCCGCCGTCGGGACCTCTTCTTTGCGCTTGTTGCGCGGGTGATACTCGAAATGTCCCAAGAACAACTCGTCGTGCGGAATGATCTCCTGGAAGGACCGGTCCTCGAAATTGTGTATCGCATAGTGCGCACTGGAGGTACCACGCTGATCCCCGGCGTTTGGATCGAATGCCTCTGGGTCGAGCCCCGCTTCATGCAGCTTCTTCAGCAGGTCGAAGTGATGGACATCGACCTTCGGACGCTTCTTCAGGGCTTCCTGCTTCAGATAATGGTCGATGGTCTCCGTGGCAACAGATGCCTGGCCGATAGCGGTAGTCAGGAGGTGTGGGCGAATGATGTCGCCGGCGACGAAATGACCGGGTTTTCCGGGCACCTGGTGAAAGTTGTCTGAGTCGATCAGACCACGGCCATTGTCCAGGTCCTCCAGACCGGTCATGTCACCACCCTGACCGATCGCGGAAACAATCAGGTCGGCTTCGATAATCTGTTCGGTACCTTCCACGGGTACCGGGCGACCGCCATCCATGGTACAGTTCGCGACCTTGAGGCCGGTGGCGCGACCGTCCTCGCCGATAATCAGCTCGATCGGCATGACCTCATCGAGGATACGCACGCCCTCCGTCAATGCATCATGCACCTCATGCTCGGCGGCGGTCATGTTCTCTTTCGGGAACAGTGAGGTCAAGGTAACCTCGGCACCTTCCTTGGCGGCAAGTTCGGCCGCGTCGTGGGCAACGAAACCGTCGCGAACGACCAGCTCCGGACGATCGGTCGGGTTTTCCGTCTCGATATGACCGAGACGACGGGCAACGGAAACCACGTCGATGGAGGTATCACCACCACCCACGCAGACCACCTTGTTCGCGGTGAACTTCATACGACCTTCGTTGAAGGCTTTCAGGAAAGCCACGCCGGAAACGCAGTTTGGAACCTCGTTCCATTTCTCGACAGGCAGACCACGTCCCGACTGACAGCCAATGGCCCACAGGATGGCGTCGAACTCTTTTTCGAGTTCCTCGACACTGACATCGGTACCGACACGGGTCTTCATGCGG
>JALULB010000314.1 GCA_027041035.1 Sedimenticola sp.
CGGCAAGGTGGTCGACACCGGTGCGCAGCCCGGGATCGAGACCGATGATGCGGTGATGACCGGCCGGCGCGGCCAGCAGCAGATCCTTCAGGTTGGCGGCGAAGACGCTGATCGCGACCGCCTCGGCCTGCTCGCGCAGGCGCATCTTCAGGTCGAGATCGAGATGCGTGAACAGCTTGACACGCCAGCACCAGCGCACGGTCTCGGCCAGCCAGGCATCGGCCGGGCGGCCCTTCCGCGCGACACCGAAACGCCTGGCGATGCGACGTTCGGCCGGTTTCGGCTCGGGCGCGTCCTCGTCGATCACCAGATCCAGCGTCAACACACCCTCGGCGCGACCACGAAACAGCGCCAGCGCGCGATGCGACGGGATCTTCGTGAGCTTCTCCTCATAATCGAAGTAGTCGGAGAACTTGCGGCCCTCCTGCTCCTTGCCCGCGATCACGCGGGAGCGCAGCACGCCGCCGTCCCACAGATAATCGCGCAGGCCACCGAGCAGCTCCGCGTCCTCGGCGAAATGCTCCATCAGAATCTGGCGCGCGCCGTCCAGCGCGGCGCTGGTGTCCGCGACGCCCTTGTCCGCGTCGACGTAGGCCCGCGCGACGCTTTCAGGGTCCTGTTCCGGATCTTCCAGCAGGCCCATCGCCAACGGCTCCAGGCCTGCCTCGCGGGCGATTTGCGCGCGCGTCCGCCGTTTGGGCTTGTACGGCAGATAGAGATCCTCCAGGCGCGCCTTGGTGTCCGCCGCGCGCAGCGATTTCTCCAACTCCGGCGTCAGCTTGCCCTGCTCGCGAATGCTGTCGAGCACGACACCGCGACGCTCCTCCAGCTCGCGCAGATAGACCAGCCGCTCCTCCAGGTTGCGCAACTGGGTATCATCCAGGCCCTGGGTCGCCTCCTTGCGGTAACGGGCGATAAAGGGCACCGTCGCGCCCTCGTCGAGCAGCCGCACGGCGGCCGCGACCCGATCCGGCGCTACGCCCAGCTCGGCGGCGATGCGTTGTTCTACCTGCATTGATGATTACCTGCTTGTTGGCCAATCGGTGTACCGATTGGCGTCATTTGAATACGTGAGATGGCGCTGACCGGGTGAGGAAGCCAGCGTCTGAAAGACGCCGGGTGGGAGTTTCTCGACAACCAAAAGGCCGGGCAACTTCGTCAGGCTACCTTGATCTTCAATTCAATATCCCCGCCCAAGGTTGCCAGCATATTGACCAGCACATCCAGGCTAAAACGGGAAAGCTTGCCGCGCAACAGATCGGAAACACGCGGTTGGGTAATACCCAGTTGCTCCGCCGCTTCTTGTTGGGTCCAGCCACGCTGCTCGATGCGCCGACGAATCTCATTGATCATTTCGGCGCGCAACTTCATGTTCAATGCCTCTTGCGGCGTGCCGGCAATAGCATCGAACACGTTATCGTATCGCTTGTTCATTTGCTTATCCTCAAAAGCGCTTTCAGCCGTGACGCCGCCAGTGCAATATCCTTTTTGCTCGTTCTACGTGTCTTCTTCTGAAAGGCATGCAATACATATACCGCTTCATCAAGTGTAGCAAGGTAAATTGCCCGATAGGCGCCGTCCGGCAATCTGACCCGGATTTCCTTCACTCCCTTGCCAACGGTCTTCATCGGCTTCCAGTCATCCGCCTCCAGATTCCGTTGGACGCGATCGAGTTGATACCCCATGTCCTGTTTCGCCGCGTCCGGGAACGCACGGATGGATTCAAGTGAGTCACCAAGAAAGCAGATCTCTTTCATTGTCGGAATATATAACTTTTTATATATTCCGACAATACCAAAAACAGGGATGGGACTCGGTTTTACAACCAGGCCTACAAAAGCTTGAGAGGGGAAGGATCTTGCGCGCCCGTGGGATCCACGGGTAACAGCGCTTATGGAAGAAACAGCGACCGACTGTTCTCGGGAAATTGGTGGGCCATGTAGGATTCGAACCTACGACCAATTGATTAAGAGTCAACTGCTCTACCAACTGAGCTAATGGCCCAAGGTCAAATGGGGTGGACGATGGGGCTTGAACCCACGACCGCCGGAATCACAATCCGGAGCTCTACCAACTGAGCTACGCCCACCATTGAACGGGTCTCGTAGTGTTTGGCGCGCCCGGCAGGATTCGAACCTGCGACCCACGGCTTAGAAGGCCGTTGCTCTATCCAACTGAGCTACGGGCGCAATTTCAACATGCCGAGCAAGCCGGTGATTTGGTCGGGGTAGAGAGATTCGAACTCCCGACATCCTGCTCCCAAAGCAGGCGCGCTACCAGACTGCGCTATACCCCGATATCACCTGTCACCGTTTGGTGAAGGTGCGCAATGATACGCAGACCGCTGGCATCAGTCAATGCCCCGAAACGCCCGCGACGGCAACGGTCCGCCGTCTGGTTCGCGATCCGCGTTCACGCTATGATGCGCGTCTTCGTCAACCCCAGGGGCCGGATCATGACCGCCAGCATTCTCGATGGCAAGGCCATCGCCGCAGAGATCAGAAACGAGGTAAAACAAGCCGTGGACGCGCGCCTGGCCGCCGGCCAACGCCGGCCGGGTCTGGCCGTGGTATTGATCGGCGAGAACCCGGCCTCCCAGGTGTACGTGCGCAACAAGCGCAAATCCTGCGAGGCCGTGGGCTTCTATTCGGAATCGCACGACCTGCCCGACACCACCAGCCAGGAAGAGCTGCTGGCGCTGATCGACACGCTGAACGCGCAAGAATCCATCGACGGCATCCTGGTGCAACTGCCGTTGCCGGCGCATATCGATGAGAATCTGGTCACCGAACACATCCTGCCGGAGAAGGATGTCGACGGCTTCCATCCTTACAATATCGGTCGTCTCGCGCTGCGCCAGCCGCTGTTGCGGCCCTGCACGCCAAAGGGCGTGATGACGATGCTGGCGAAGACCGGCATCGACCTCGTCGGCAAGGACGCGATCATCATCGGCCAGTCGAACATCGTCGGTCGACCGGTGGCGCTGGAACTGCTCGCGGCACGCTGCACCATCACGGTTTGTCACAGCAAGACGAAGGATCTGGCCGGCAAGGTAAAGAATGCCGACATCATCGTCGCGGCGGTCGGCGTGCCGAGATTCGTCCCCGGCGAATGGGTCAAGCCCGGCGCGATCGTCATCGATGTCGGCATCAACCGCCTGGAAGACGGCTCGCTGTGCGGCGATGTCGATTTCGACGCGGCGCTGGAAAAAGCCGCGTGGATCACCCCGGTGCCCGGCGGCGTCGGGCCGATGACCGTCGCCACGCTGTTGCAGAACACCCTGCAAGCCGCCGAGCTGCACGCGGCGAAAAGCGACCGCTTTCAGTAGCGAATCGCCGGCGTCTCGATCTTCAGACCGTTGCCGCGCGCGTTCATGTAGACCTCGAAATCGATGTACTCCGGCGAACCGATCGCGAACGGCTCGGCGCGCAGGCTCGTCAGGCACTGGGAGATGCGCTCGTGGGTGCCGGCGATCTCGCCGGTGGCCAGACGATACACCGGCATCCCGTTGGTCTGGCCCTGGGTGAGGATCTGACCGCGAAAATGCTTGCCGGCATGGTAGTCGTGACACTGGTGACAGGCGATATCCACCTGCCCCCAGCGGGTATGGAAGAGCTGCTTTCCCGCCGCGTAATGCGCCGCCATCGGGCCACTGACATCGACGGCGACCGGTACCCCCAGCGCCAGGCGCCGCACGAAGCTCTCCAGCGCCACGGCATCCGGGCTGGCATAATCCAGTGCCGGCCCGCCCTGCTTGTCGCTTCGGCACTGGCGTATCTTCTCGCGCAAGGTGATCGGCTTGCGCAGCCGCTCGCTATACACCGGATAGCGGGCAATGCGTTCGGGATCGAGCTTTTCACCCTGGTCGCCGTGGCAAGCGGCGCACGGCTTGCCATTCGCGCCGGGCTGGTAGAACAACGCCTGGCCCTCATCGACGCTCGCCAGGCCCGGGTTGCCAAAATCATCGTCCTGCAATTCCCGTGCTTCCGGCGTCAGGTAGGCATAACCCGAGCGGGCCTGCCCGGCCATCAGCGGAGCAACCAGCAACATCAGGACAAAGAACGCGAGGTATCTGTTCATGGAAGCGATAGCCTTATTTCAGGGTTGCCAGCCAGGCGACCACGTCCTCGATCTGCTGGGCTGAAAGAAAGGGCCGGCCCCGATAGGCCTTGGCCACGCGATGCAGCTTCTCCGGACGCCGATAGAAACCGGGCATCACCGTCTCCGGATTGAAATACGACTGGTCGACGACGTGCAAGCGGATAGCACCAACCGACTGACGCGAGGCGATGCCGGCCAATGGCGGACCCAGGTCACCAAACACCTCGTCTCTCGAAATCGGCAACAGATGACAGGCAAGGCAATTGCCTCGATGGCCATCGCTGGCGACCGCCATGCCGCGTTCGGCCACGCCGACACGCCCCCCCAATGGCCGGTCGATCGCAAAATCCTTCACCTGCCAGGAGAAATAAGCCGGCTCCGGCGGCTTGTCCCCGGCGACAGCCCGACCGGCGACCAAGATCAGCACCAGGCCGAAATGGATGGAAAAGCGTTTCATGCGGTAGCGCCTGTATCAGCTGGGTTCGATAGATGCATCGCAGGATAGTAACCCGAAAAATCAATGGATTGCACCCGGTTTTAGTCGAATGGACATGGGCGATTCCGCCAAATTCCCTATGAACAGGATGAACAGGGATACCTGACGAATGAACCCGACTGCCGGCCCCCGAACGGCCATTCAACCACCCTCGCCACCCACTCGAAACTCTCCCGCATAGCGAAACACCTGTCCGAACCACGGATGCCGCAAACGGAAGTCCATGCGGAAGCGCTCATCGTCCAGCGCTTTCTCCTCTATCGTGGTGTGTCCCAGCACCAGCCATTCCGGGATGGGCAGCAACATGTGGCCCAGCTTCAGCACGTAATGCCGGCCTTCGTAATACAGACCGCCGGCTTTCACACGCACCCGCATGCGCAGCCCAAGGAAGGCGTTGACGTATTCGATCAGTTCGCTGTCGCCGGCGTATTGCCAGCGACTCTTGAACAGCACGACACGGCCGTCGGGGAAACGGATGCTGCGCCGCCAATACTGGGTATCGCCTTCCATTCGCTTGGCGACGCTCGTCGGGATACGCTCGCCGCGCCGGTCGACCAGCGCGCCGAACAGGCGCAGGATGCTCAGACAGGGCTGCATGAATCGCGGATACGCTATGTCCAGCTTGCCGGTGTCGGTGTTGTCGCCATGCTGGTAGTGCTTCCGCAATGCCGGCGGCAGCCGATCCCAGTCGGCGCCCAGCGCCCGTTGCATCAAGGGTTGCCTGTTCATCTCAATCTCCTATCGTGGGTTTGCATACCATCAGGCACAGGATGGCCAGCATCGCGCCGAACGCCGGCACGCCGAGCCAGAACCAGATTCTTGCGTATCGCCAGTATCGCGCCGGTAGCGGCGTATTTTCCGCGAGCGCGCCGGCGGCCAAGTGGTACATGCGGATCTGTAGCCAGACCACCGGCAACCAGCAGGCGTCGGCGAACAGGTACAGGCCAAGGCTGACGGCGATCCACGGGGTACTCGGCGGTAAGCCGAGCAGATGAGCCATCCACAGCCCGCTCAGCGGCTGGATGATGATGGTCGGCGTGGTGAACAGCCAGTCCGCCAGCACCACATGGCGGTTGGTGACGGCGATATGCGCCAGGTCGCCGCTACGATCGGCCATCCACTTGTAGAACGCGCTGCCGAGGCCGGTGCCGAACAGCAGCACCATGCTCAGGATGTGCAGGTACTTCAGCGCCAGGTAGCTCATGGGCTGTCCTCCACGCCGATCGGTGGTCGGCCGAGAAAGGCGGTCAACGGCGCGACATCCGCCGTGTTGCCCCGGCGCAGCATGCGCAGGTTGTCGGGATGCAGTATCGGTAGCGCGAAGCGCGCCACGCTGGCGAAGGCCATCGCCAGCCACCACGGAACCGCCAGGATGGGCGCGGGCGCCCGGCCCAGCCGCGCCCTGATCACGCGCAGCCATTCGGCAAGGGTCAGTGGACGCGGACCGACAACGTCCAGCGTCAGCCTGCCCGACGCCGAGCGCAGGCATTGCAGCAGCGTCGCGACCAGGTCGTCGACATGCACCGGCTGGACGAATTGCCTGCCCGCGCCAGCCAGCGGCAGCACCGGCAGGCGGGCGATGCGCCGGAACATCGCCGCGCTGGCGCCGCCCTCGCCATAGACCAGCGAGGGCCGCAGCACGAACCATTCCAGTGGCAGGCCGCGCAGCACGTCGTCGGCCGCCTTCTTGCTCCGCTGATAGCGTGTGAACGCCCGCTCGTCGGCCCCCAGCGCGGAGATCTGCACGACGCGTCGCACGCCCACTCTGGCACAGGCGCGGAACAAGGCGGCGGGTGCGCGCTGGTGCAGATTCTCGAAGGTCTTCCCGCGCCACTCGACGATAATGCCGACGCTGTTGATGACCGCATCGATATCGCGCAGATGGGGCAGCCAGTCTTCCACCGTCAACATGCGGTCGAAATCCACGCCATGGCGGCGATCCGCCGGCACCACCGCGTACCCCGCCCTGTCCAGGGCACGTCGCGCATGTCCGCCGATAAAACCGCTCGCCCCCGTCAGTAAAACCCTCATCGCCTCTCTCCATGCCGTGACCGATGGGTTCAGCATGGGGCTTGCGGCACGCGAAAACCTCCGGTTTGATCGATCCGGAGACGTTTTCCACTACGGAATGATCATCTCGAAGCAGATGACTGCCGATGCAGCTTTCGATAGCGCCCCGGCGTCATGCCGGTGATCTCGCGAAAGGCGTCATAGAACGCCGACTGCGAACCATAGCCCACGCTCATGCCCACCGACAGCACCGAGGCGGCCGGTTCCGCGAGCAACAGGGATTCGGCCGCGGCTATCCGGTATTCCCGGATGAAGCGCGAAAAACCCTTGCCGAGCCGGGTGTTGATCAACTCGGAGAGCTGGTGGGAGGAAAGGCCGAGTTCACCGGCCAGCATCGGCAGATCGAGATCCGTGCGTCGATACAGGCGTTCCGTCTCCATCAGGCGCTTCAGATTCTCCAGCGCCGCGTCGCAATCCACCTTCCTCAGGGTCGTGGTCGCGTAGGTCTCGCGCGCGGCCTCGGCCACCTCGGCCGGAAGCCGTGGCGCCAGGTTCAACACCACGCTGATCAGGAGAAAGGCGGCGCCGATCGCGCTGGCGTACAACGCGACGAACAGCGCCTCCGCTACCGACGGCAGGCCGAGACCCAGTAGCGCGACGACCACCGCGACGCCGAATACCACGCCGAGCAGGCTCAGTTCCAGCCTGAAGCGGTCGCGCTGGCCACGCAGGGCATAAACATCCCAGCCGAGACGCGACAGGGAGGCCCGCCGGTCGTAGATGCGTTGGTGGCTGTCACCGACGATGAAGAGGTCGTCGGGGCCTTCGGCCACGACCTCCCTCAGCATCCGCCACGTGGTGGTCGACGAGGCCCAGGATCTCCACGAAGCCCAGTGGCGGATG